>NZ_JADDTS010000027.1:0-28766 GCF_015159675.1 Enterobacter cloacae complex sp. S2 | reverse complement strand
CTCTAAAGCCTGCTCTTTTAATTTTAAAGAAGATATGATAGAAAGTCTCTTGGATTTTATGTGGCTTAAACTTATCTATGAATTTTTCTCCAATAAATCGAATCCGGAACATGTCTCGCCTGTAATAAATAGAATGAATGCAAACCGGAAAGATATAGCTAAAATATTTGATACATCTGGAGATAGAGACTTCTGGAATGGAGGTAACTTCATTGTTATCAACCTCAATATGGTTAATATTACAATGAAGAAAACACTCCCTCTTTTGATTGCAAAATGGGCTTATAACTTGAAAAAAATGTCTACCGAGCCTTCAACGCTTCATATCATTATTGATGAAGCTCATAACATCCTCTCAAACACATCATTTAGAGAAAGTGAAAGCTGGAAAGATTATAGGCTCGAAACTTTTGAAGAGATTATCAAAGAGGGACGTAAATTTGGCGTGTTTGTAACAATTTCCAGCCAGCGCCCGAACGATATATCATCAACTATCATTTCTCAAGCGCACAACTATTTTATTCATCGTCTTATTAATCAAAATGATCTTTATGCAATTGAAAAGTCTGTTTCTTATATTGATCGGTTGACAGAGGAGTCCATTCCGACACTTTCCACAGGAACCTGCATATTCAGTGGTATTGTTAGCCCAATGCCGCTGAAACTGAGGGTGGCGGAACTTCCCAACAACCAGAAACCTCGAAGTAAAACAATAACATTTGGCGAGTTGATCGACAGAGAGCAAGGGAATGATATAGAAGGTAACTTAATTTTATAATTATGCAATTATATGCATTTTCAGATCTTCGCAATAAGTTAGGCGTGACTGGGTTATATGATGCCTTGAACTGATCTTGAACATAGCTCGGTACGTCCAACATGGTACCGCAGTTCGCTCAAAGTAGGCAGTAACGTTCAACAGCTTTGCGCCGACATTAGACCATTCATTTTTATAAAGCAGATGCTAGTATTGAGTCCTGAATAATGAGGACTCAATGCTATTCCGTTCTACTGCAAATTTTTCTCTTTCAAGAATTTACTCACCAAATCAGCAATCTGCACATTATTTAAATCAGAGAACGGGAAGTGGGTATTCCCTTTGATTCCCACTTCAGGCAGATGAGTCACCGTCACATCCCCGCCATGCTTGTTCACCACGTCACGCCACTCACGGGCCATCGCCAGTCTTACGCGCCAGCTGTCCTGCGCGGGCATGGCGACAGGTTTATCCGGTATGTTATCGCCGTAAATAATCAGAATCGGGATTTTGGTCAGTGCCATAAACTGCTCCATTGGCACAGGCTCACCCTTCAGCGTGTCGAACGCGCTTGGCATAGGGGCAGGGAGTTCTTTTTCCGGGAAGACAAAGCTGCTGCCTGGCTCGAAGGCGACAATGGCTTTGACCTTGTTGTTTTTCATTGCTGTATACCAGCCTGGTCCGCCACCCTGAGAGTGGGTGAAGAGGATAGCAGGGCCGGATTTATCCACTACTGCGGACATCGCATCAGAGATCACATTGATATCAAACGGCCCGGTGTTCGGGGTCATCTGACGGAAATACTGGTTCAACGCTTCTTTGTCGTGAGAGAACTGAACGCCCTTAAAATACTCTGGCCACACGCCAACGCGGAACTGATTGAACCACATTTGTTCATCCGGTTTTGGCGTAACAGTACCTTCTACAGTCGTGCGCCCAGCGCTGCCCCGACGCGGCTGATCGACAAGATAGGTTGAGAACCCGCGACGCAGGAAGATGTTCTGGAACCCTTCGCGACCATCTGGAGTACTTTCCCAGGTACGGGAGAACTGACCTGCGCCGTGCAGCATGACGATAGGGTATTTATGCGGATTTTCCGGAATTTGGTAGAACACTGAGGCATGATCGCCATGATAAGTTTGGCCAGCAGAATCCAGCGGCTTCTTCGCGTCAAACTTACCCGGGGCAGTGGTGATAGTTCCGCCAGCAGAAAAGCTTCCCTGTTCCTGAATGACCAGCGGCGCTGCGTATACCGACTGAGCCACCAGGCCACTCGCTATCATGCAGACGGACAGTGTTTTTAAAAGTGTCTTCAAGGGTATCTCCTCATATCAATGAATCAGCTGCGTATTGTCTCTAACCAACTTGTTACCGTTTCAGTGGTTCTTCGCTCCTGATCGCATTCAATGACCAGCGGTTTTTCCCGACGCGCAGTTGGGGCGAGACTGGCAAGGATGTCGTCGCTGTCTCCTTTACCGTAGCCACCGTGAGTAATAAAGGGGATGAGTAATTTGCCCGCAAGGTTGTGGCTGCTGAGAAATGCTTGCACTACAGGCGGCACGCTGGTCCCCCAGATCGGAAAGCCTAAATACACGGTCTCGTAGCGTGAGGTATCTGCAACGCTATTTTTTAATGCCGGTTTTACGCCTCGCTCACGCTCATTTTTCGCCTGTTCAACGGTCTGAAAATAGTCTTCCGGATAAGGCGTAGCTGGTTCGATTTCAAACAGATCGGTATTCAGGCTGCGGTGAATGACGCCCGCAATGACTCGTGTATTTCCGCTGCGGGAAAAGTACGCCACCAGAACACGGCTTTTACCCTGCACGTTTGCGGTTCCGGTCGCAGCTGAGGCAAAAGAAACGTTCGCCAGCGTCAGCCCGGCAAGTGCGGTGATTAACATTCTGCGGTTGGGATCATGCTCCATAATCCACTCCTAATTGTTTGCGAGCGCCTGCTGCAGCGCCTTTTCAGCTCGCGTTGCTGCATCACTTTCGCCATGTTCACGCAGAACCTGTGCCAGCTGGCGCAGCTGCGACACCGTCAGGCCGACCCGCATGCTTGCTCGCGTATGCGACAGCAGTTGTGATTCGACGCCCGGCGTGGCCGCTAATGCGCCAACCGTTGCCAGCTCGCGGCTTTGCCAGTCGAGGTTATCGCGGGCGAAAATGTCGCCGAAAAGGTGCGTTTGCAGGAACTGATTAATCACCGGGGCAAAATCAAACAGCGGGCCCTGGACGGGAGCGCCTGAGATTTTTGTCTGGTTTGCGGTACCGACACGGCGAAGCTCATCCCCGACAGGGATCGGGGCAACCGGCTCTTTACCCTCAACGTCTTTGATACCACGTTGTTTACGTGTTTCGACGACCTTCATCAGTTCACTAAGCGCATTCAGGCTACGGGGGAAGCCCGTATAGGCATAAAGCTGGACGAGAATCTCTTTGGCTTCGTTTATCGTGAGTCCGGCGTCAAGACCCTGATTCAGGGCTGCATTCAGCTTATCCATCTGGCTGCTGGCCATCGATGCCGCAATCAACGGGATGGCCTGTTGGCGGGCTGACAGCGTATCTGAAACCTTTTGTTCGTGGTTCATTTCTGAGGCTCCTTTATTGACGGGCGCAGCATGTGCCGCGAGACCAAAACCAAAGGTCAGCAGTACCGCTGCCGTTAATGCTTTAATGGGCGTGGTATTGTTCATCTGTCACTTTCTCCATCCAGTTAACGCTTTTGCCATCCACAATCCCGGTTATCGCCAGATGCGTCATCGCGCTGCCGGGGGCCGCCCCGTGCCAGTGTTTGACGCCCGCCGGGCAAGAGACAACGTCACCGGCGCGGATAACCTGCACCGGCTGGCCTTCTTGTTGGGTGAGCCCAACACCAGAGGTCACAATCAGCCGCTGACCTGCCGGATGCGTATGCCAGGCGGAACGAGCGCCGGGTTCAAACGTGACATAAGCCCCGGAAACAGGGATGTCGTTATCCGGTTTGAAGAGAGGATCAACCCTGACACGACCGGTAAAGTTCTCGGCTGGCCCGAACACCGCGTTCTGACTTCCTGCAGGGGCGATATGGACAGCGGGATTTTGCTCCGCTGCCCAGGATGAAAATGTGAAGAAGGGCAGTAACAGCCCGAGGTAACGTAAATGTCCGATCATGCAAAGCGTCCTTATCAATGAAGAGGGGATTGCCTGCGATGATTTTATCGGGAGGGTAATGACGTCAGGCTGACGCCCCCCTGACAATCCTGTCAGCTAACCCGGGTCCCGGCTCAGCGCCGGATTGAGCATTATCTGCCGCTTTATCCGCTTGTAGCGCAAAGGTGAGGCCAAAAGTATTGATGCCTCCTTCACTACGGGCAAAGACATCTCCCCGGTGCATAATGGCGACGGCACGTACGATCGACAGGCCCAGTCCATGATGGGTATCACTCCTGGCCCGGGAGGTGTCAACGCGATAGAACCGCTCGAAAAGCCGGTGTAAGTGCTCTGGTGCTATTGGATCGCCCGGGTTTGACACTTCAACACAGGCTTGATGACCGGTTTCGCTTAACCGCACCGTAACCGTACTGTTGGAGGGGGAGTGTCTTGCGCTGTTTTCCAGTAAATTGGCCAGTGAACGGTGGAACAGTCGTCGGTCGATGTCCGCGGTGACGTCGCCCTGAACATCGAGAGAGAGCTGTTTTTCAGCAAAAGAGGGTTCCACATACTCCGCTGTTTTTAGGGTTTCTTCGCGCAGTGAGACTTGGGTAAGCTGGGATGCATGTTCACCCGCATGGGCATGGGAAAGGAACAGCATGTCGTTAACAATAGACGTCATGCGTTCAAGTTCTTCCAGATTGGAGCCCAGTAACTCTTCCAGTTCATCATGTGAACGTCGGCGTGAGAGACCCAGCTGCGTCTGGCCGATCAGATTAGTTAGCGGAGTCCGGAGCTCATGCGCAACATCGGCATTAAAGCTTTCGAGCTGTCGCCAGGCGACCTCCTGACGTTCCAGCACGCCATTAAAAGATGATGCTAACTGCTGTAATTCGTCAGGTAATGCTTCGGTGTTCAGGCGCTGACCATGGTCCCCGGGAGCGAGTTGCCGGGCCTGTTTACTGAGCGCGCCAACGGGACGAAGACCGATCCTTGAAACGACGTATCCCAGTAAGGCGACAATCACGACGCCCAGTGCGGTAATGATCAGCAATGTCCGCGTGAACGCATCGAGTGTGCCCATATACGGCGTGGAGTCGATGGCAACCACATAGCGCAGCTCAGGCCTTTCACCGTTGGCGGGGATAGTTTTTACTAACAGAAACAGCGAGCATGCACCTTCTGATGCTCCGGGCACTTTATTAAAGCCTTCCTGTAAAGAAGGCCACTGAACACCCACCGGTGGTATTCCCCCCATGCTAAAGCGTGGGTTATCGCTCACTATCCAGTAGCGAACGCGTTCACCTTCAGAATTGGTTAATACGGTAAATTTATTGGCAAGCAGTGACCAGCCGTCAGCAGAGGTTCGTGCGGTGATCCACGGACTCATTAATGATTCGCGGAACAGCAGCTCGTTGTGCATCTGCTTTTGCAAAGAGTCATGCAAGGAGCTTCTGAGCAGGATGCCGATAACGGACACAATCAGCAGCGCGGATAAGGCAAACATCAGCGCCAGGTGAACGGAGATGGAACGCTTAGGCATGCTTATCCCCTTCATTTATTCGGACCGGACTTCGAGGACATACCCCATGCCACGAACGGTATGCAGAAGTTTGATATCGAACGGCGCATCCACTTTGGCCCGAAGTCGTTTAATGGCCACTTCAACCACGTTGGCATCGCTATCAAAATTCATGTCCCATATCTGCTCCGCAATCATCATCTTTGACAGAATCTCCCCCTGATGCCGGGCCAGAAGGCTCAACAGGGAAAACTCTTTCGCGGTCAGCTCCAGCCGTGTTCCGGCACGAAATACGCGGCGAGCCAGCAGGTCGAGATGCAGATCGTGAATTTGCAGCTGGGTGATGTCCGCGCCATCCGTAGCGCGGCGGCGCACCAGGGCCTGAATACGCGCCACCAGCTCAATCAGCGAGAAGGGCTTGGGCAGATAATCATCCGCGCCAAGGCGAAGCCCTTTAACGCGTTCATCGACCGAGCCGCGAGCCGAAAGCATCAGCACCGGCGTCTGTTTGGCAGCTCGCACACCCTCAAGTACCCGGTAACCATCCATCCCCGGCAGCATCACATCCAGTATTATCGCGTCGTAGTCGAACTCCAGCGCGTAATGAAGACCTTCAGCGCCATCTGCAGAGACATCTACCGTAAATCCGGACTCACCCAGCGCACGGGAGAGATAGGTTGACGTTTTTTCTTCATCTTCGACTAACAACAGGCGCATAACGGGACTTCCTCTTAACTTTTCATCGGTGCTTCAACATCGGAATAAACCTGCACGGCATCCGGCAGACGTTGACCCTGGATAGTGATGGCGTCCAGTGAGCGGGTGAGCTCGGTCATCTCAGCGGAAGTCAGCGATACGCCGGTAGCCGCTGTGTTTTGCAGCATATGGTCTTTATTGGTGGTGCCAGGAATGGGAACAATCCAGGGTTTACGGGCCAGGAGCCATGCCAGTGCAATCTGCCCCGGCGCGGCATTTTTTCTTATTGCCCAGGATTTCAGTAGTTCAACCAGCTGTAAGTTGTGTGGCAGGTTGTCAGGCGAGAAGCGTGTTTCTGTCGCGCGGAAATCACCGGTAGCGAACCGGGTATTCTCATCAATCCAGCCCGTTAAAAATTGCACGCCGAGTGGGCTCCATGGCACGAACCCAATGCCCAGTTCTTCACACACCGGAAATACCTGCTTTTCAGGGCCACGCCAGAGCATGGAGTATTCACTTTGTACAGCTGTAACGGGTAATGCTGCATGAGCGCGTCTCAACGTGTTGATGCCCATTTCAGACAGACCCCAGTGCAGGACTTTTCCTTGATCCATTAAATCTTTCACCACACCGGCGACATCTTCGATCGGGATCTGTGGATCAACCCGGTGTTGGTACAGTAAATCGATACGATCGGTACGCAGGCGTTTGAGCATGTTTTCGACGACCTGCCTGATATGCTCCGGCCTGCTGTTAAGGCCCGGCAGACGCTTTCCCGTCTGTTGGTCAATGTTCCAGCCAAACTTGGTGGCGATAACGATTTTGTCCCTGAACGGGGCGACGCCTTCCCCGAGAATTTTTTCGACTTCAAACGGGCCGTAGGCTTCAGCTGCGTCGAAGAACGTTACCCCTTCATCAAATGCCCGACGGATAACATTGATCATCTCAGGACGCCAGGGAACGGAGGTGTCGTATTTGCGACTCATGTTCTGCACGCCCAGACCGACGGCAGAAACTTCCAGCTTCCCGAGTTTACGCTTGCCCGGAGCAGCATTGCGTTGGCTGGGTTGTCTGGATGAATCGACCTGAGAGGATTGGCTCGCCGCCGATACGTGGGGAATCAGCGAGGCGGCGGCAATACCGGCCCCGGCGACTAATAGCTTGCGCCGCTCTGGCATTGTTGGGGCATTCTGTCTTTTCATTGATCGCTCCTTTTCTCAGAAAACTGAACATGAATCGCATTTAAGCGAGACCATTCTGCCTTCTGATTGCCAACATAAAGCTGACGGTTACCTGACAGCGTTGTCAGAAACACTTATCCATCCCAGCCCGTTTCCTGACAAAAATGTTATTTCCCTGTCACGATGCTGACAGCCCTCTCCGCCTACTCTGAGCCTGCAAATTTGATTCCGCGAGCCTGTATAACCAGGCCAATACTCATCGGGAGAGATCATGAAATTCACGCTTATCAGTGCAATGCTACTCACGGCAATGGCCGGAGTGACCTCAGCCAATGCGGCTGATTACAAAAAAAATCCATTCACACTCGTCTATGACGGTGCCATAACTGAGAACGTCAAAGGCAAGGTCAACATTCATCCGGTGAAATACGATCTGCATGGCATTCAGATTGCTGCGAATGTCTATACCCCTGCTAACTACGATCCCGCCAAAAAATACCCTGCGGTGGTGGTTGCACATCCTAATGGTGGCGTAAAAGAGCAGGTCGCCGGGTTGTATGCCCAGCGTCTCGCCGAGCAGGGCTACATCACCATTACCGCCGACGCGGCTTATCAGGGTGCCAGCGGTGGGATGCCTCGCAGCGTGGATAAACCCGCTAATCGCATTGAGGATATCCACGGCATGGCTGACTACATAAGCCAGTATCCTGGTGTAGATACCGCCCGCCTTGGTCTGCTGGGTATTTGCGGTGGCGGCGGTTATTCACTTGTTGCGGCTGAAACTGACAAGCGGTTTAAATCGATAGCAACCATCAGCATGTTTAATTCAGGCCTTGTGCGCCGCAACGGCATGCAGGATTCACAGCTGGATACTATCCAGCAGCGTCTTCAGCAGGCTTCTGACGCACGTGCTCAGGAAGCCGCCGGAGGAGAAGTGCTTTACTCCGGCGATGCCAACCTGACTGATGAACAGATTGCTAAATTACCCTTTGCCTTGTATCGCCAGGGCTACGAGTACTACTGGAAAACCCACGCGCATCCGAACTCCACGTTTAAATACACCACCAGCAGTCTTCTGGATTTGATGAGCTTTGACGTAACGGACCATATCAATCTCATCAATAAACCGCTGCTGATGATTGCCGGTACAAAAGCGGATACGCTCTATATGACTGAAGACGCATTCGCGAAAGCCACAGGTACGAAGGACAAAGAACTCTTCCTGATCGATGGCGCTACCCATATCGAGACGTATTGGGTGCCTGAATACGTTGATAAGGCTTTGCAAAAGTTAGACGTCTTCTTCGATAAGAATATTTAGTTAGCCTCCAACGACGCCCCAGCCGCGCAGGCTGGGGTGTGTCCATCAGCTGTAGCCACTTTCCGCTTGCGTGTTCACACGATAGACCCAGATTAACGAAGTTGCGGTTAAAGATAATTACGCTGCTTAAATAGGCGCTATGAATGGAATTCATAGACCTAATCTGGAACCAGGAATGAAAAGGATGAGCCTGATGTGACAGGATGGATCGGGGGAGAGTGAATCATTCACTTCAAATTACTTTCAGGCGGAGAAGCAAATGAGTACGCAAGAGCCAACATTTAGTGAGGTAGTAAAAAACAGGTACTCGGCAAGAGCCTTTCTTCCATCTCCCATCCCCAGCGATATCCTCAAAGACATTTTGCTCGAAGCGCAATGCGCACCATCCAACTGCAATACTCAACCCTGGTCCCTGCATATCGTTGCAGGAGATAAACTTCGTGAATTAAGCCACGCACTGACGGAAGATCTGAGGGCGGGGAACTACAGCCTTGATTTTACGTTTGATAAAGAAGCTTATCCCGAGCCATTCAGGCAACGGGCTTCGGAGCAGGGGCGCTCGTACTATCAGGCACTGGGCGTTGCGCGGGGGGATAACTTAAGTCGCTCAGAAGTGGTCGAGCGTAATGTGAGATTTTTCGGCGCGCCTCATGTTGCCCTGCTGTTCATTCCTGCTGTAGGGGACAATGTTCGCGTAGCCTCGGACGCCGGTATGTATGCCCAGACATTCCTGCTTTCCCTGGCAGCTCGCGGTTACGCAGGCGTTCCACAGGCAGTACTGAGTTATTTTGCCCAAACGGTGCGTAGGCTATTGAATATGCCTGAAGGTTTCAGGCTGCTTTACGGTATTTCTTTTGGGATCCCAGATAAAACGCATCCCTCCCTGAGCTACAGGGAAGGGCGGGTATCTCTGGACGAAAGTGTCGTCTGGCATCAATAACGACGTTTTATTTTTTTATCTGAACGGTCAGTGCCATCAGGGCGCTGGCTGCTGTAAACAACGCAATTATCCAGCCCATCGTCCATGGTGTGCCGTCACTGAACAGGGCAAGAAGAAGTGAAGAGATGATGCCGCTGCCGTATTGTAACGCACCCATTAGCGCCGATGCGGAGCCAGCCACATTAGGCACTGCGTCCAGAGCGCAAGCCGTGGATGTCGCCGCGATGATGCCATTCATAGAGAAGAACACGAACACAGCGCCGACAATCACGGTGATTCCACCCACACCCAGGCCGGTGGTGACTGCCAGCACTATTGCCGCAATAGCGGCGATGAATACGGCATTCCTGAGCAACGCTTCCAGTGGATAGCGGTGAACCAGACGTCTGTTGACCATGCTCACCGCCATCAGTCCAACAATGTTTACTGCAAACAGCCAACCGTAATGCTGCGGGTCAACACCGAAGTACGTGATGTACACAAACGGAGAACCGGTGATAAAGGCGTAGGCTGCAACGTAGTAGAACGTCAGACACAAAGTAAATCGCATGTATCTGGCGTTGGTGAGCAAGGCATAGTAGTTGTGAAAGGCTCTGGTTACGGAGGCTTGCGAGCGTTTTTCAGCAGGTAATGTTTCGGGTAACCAGAATAAAGACATCAGCATTAATACTCCGATAATCGCCAGCAGCCAGAATATGGCATGCCACGAGGTGACTTTAATCATCTGCCCGCCGATCAGGGGCCCGGCAATCGGCGCGATAGCCATGATGATCATCAGTGTCGAAAGCATTTGTGCTGCACGAGTACGGCTAAACAGGTCACGGATCATTGCTCGAGCCAGCATCGGCCCGGTACAGGCACCTAACGCCTGAAAAACACGCCAGAAGACTATTTGCACGATATCTGTTGATAACGCGCAGCCCACCGAGCCGATGATGAACAGACCTAAACCGATAAATAGCGGTAGACGGCGTCCATGACGATCGCTAATTGGTCCCCAAATCAGTTGTGCAATGCAAAAACCGATAAGGAACCCTGTGATTGTCAGCTCTGCATCACCCTGTAAATCTTTGGCCATGACCGGCATAGCCGGAAGATAGATGTCGGTTGATAAAGAGGTTACAGCCATCAGGGCGCTGAGAATGAGTAGAAACGATAGACCGGTTTTTTTAGCTGTAGCCGACTGTGTTTGTGCCTGTTGATTAAGCATGGTGATCCGTTGGACATGAAGAGATAGGGGTATGTTAACGGGTTTGTGCTCGCTGATAATCACAGGGGGAGGATAGGGACTATGAGTGACATTCATTAATCGAAAAGATTATTGCAGGTTTTTTGGGGCCAGCGATAAGCAGTATTCTTATAGTGTTACCTCTTCCTGCATGTTGCTAAAATCACCAGTACAACATGTCAGGCAATAACGTTCAGATGACCGCTACCGTCGAAAGCAATACTGACAGAACTGTTCATATTGTGACATATGATGATCCTTATGGTGACGTCCTGATTAATAAACATATGGAATATGTATTGTGTAGGTGATGCTTCAGATTAAAATAAAGGCTAAGCCCCGTATCTCCAGTCAGAAATACCGGGCTTGTTGTTACCTGGCAATTAGCGCGAACACGCCCCAGCCAAAGTATTCCCGCGCGTACGTTACGTGGCGTTTCGGCGAGAGTGATAGCTCGGCCCTGACTTCGGCGGCGAAGCCGTCGTCAGGATTCGCTTCCAGCCAGCGGCGCATGGTCAGCCATTTCGCGGCTTCATACCGGTCCCAGCCTTCCTGGTCTGCCAGTACCATTTCCACCACGTCGTAGCCGAGTTCATCGAACGCGTTGACAAGCCCTGGCAGCGTCAGGAAATCGGTCGTCGAGCTGACGCCGCAGGCCTGGGCAATCTCTTCCGTCGCAGGTAGCTGACGCCAGTAGGGTTCGCCGATAAGCATGATCCCGCCCGGTTTCAGGCTTTGTGCCAGCAGCTCGACGGTCCCTGCAAACCCACCGGCTATCCATGTCGCACCGACACAGGCTGCCACATCGCATTTCTCTTCTGTAACGTATCCGGCGGCGTCGTTATGTATGAACTGAACCCGGTTGCTGACGCCGAGCTCTTCGGCGCGGCGTCTGGCCTGCTCGCTGAACAACTGGCTCATGTCGATACCGACACCGGTAATGGCGTGATCCCGGGCCCAGGTGCACAACATCTCTCCCGAGCCGCTGCCGAGGTCAAGAATGCGGGTGCCCGGCTTCATGCGCAGCACGCGACCCAGCGTGGCGTACTTCTCTTCGGTGAACGGGTTATGAATGCGGTGCTCACTTTCGCTGATGGTAAAAATACGTGGGATATCCAATGTGGAAGTCCTTTTATTGCGTTGAGTATTAAGAGGGCGTTTCTCTGAGGTATTTGCTTTTTCAGCCAGCAGAGCAAACAGCTTTCCTTCAAATGTCTCGCTGACTGGCCAGTCGTTGCTTTCAGGAGGAGGAAGCAGAGTAAAACCGACATTACCGAGCAGGCTGACGTACTCATCATCGCGCCAGGCCGTCATCTGGCTGCCGAAACGGGTGGTTTGACCGTTTGCTTCTATGGCCCAGAACTGCGTTGAGCTGGTCTGTGCTTCTTCATCCCAGCCATGTTCCGTCAGCAGCAGGTGAGGGACGCCCAGAAACAGCCCGTCGGGACAGCGTTGCCAGCTCGGTTCAGCCATTCCCTGACGCTTAACTTCGTCGAAAGTATGTACTTCAGTGAGCAGCCTGCCACCCGGCTCCAGCCACAGCGCGCAGCGGCTGACGAGTGAGCGCGCATCCGCCGTGCTAAACACATTCAGTTCCCCGAATGTCATCATGATGAAATTGAACGATTTATCCGGCCAGTATGCGCGGACATCCTGCTGAACATAATCGATATTCAATCCGGTGTTCTGCGCCTGCTGACGGGCCCAGCTCACGGATGCCGGTGAGAAATCCACGCCGGTGCAGTGAAATCCACGTTCCGCTAAGCGGTGTGTATAAAAGCCGGGGCCGCAGCCGAGATCGAGGATATGTGCGCCAGGTGGTAACTGGCTGGCGATCCATTCGACCTGCTGCTCAATAACCTCCTGCCTGCGGCTGGCCCAGTCGTGCTCCTGCGACAAATGGTTCGCCAGCATGCGCTGGCTGAAGGCCGGTTCGTCCCAGGGAATTTTACTTTCCTGCGCCGACAGGTGAATGTGCCGGGATGAGGAAATAAGGGTGCTGATATCCATCATCCTCTCCTTAACGGTTATCGGGCTGGGCGCGGACGTTATTCAGCCCCGTAGTGTTAATGCGGTAGGGCTGACCGTTGACGGATTTGATCAGCTTTTTGGTTTTGAGCTTTTTGAAAACGGCGAGCGTGCAGTCAGCCAGCAGTAGCCCTTCGCGGCTATAGCATTCAACGGCGGTGACGCGGCCGGAGGTATCGCGGACGTGCACAATACGGCCACCTTTGGCGAGAACGTGTAAGGTACGTTGTTCCTGACGGGATAAATTCATACTGAAGAACCTGTTTAATCATCATGTGCAAAACGTGCAAACACACAGCGGTGTCCGCATTCGATTTCGGCGCATTGATAATCAGTCCGGCCTGGAAAGGTCGGTAAGCTGATTATCGGATGATTATATTCTCCAGCATCAAAGCCTCGGGTTGAGTTGAAAGGTATTTACGGGGTGAATGATAACACCTGATTTTTATAAGTGAATACCCAGGGGTGAAAAACGTGATCACGGTTGGCATCGGGTTGAGGAGAGGGAATCATTCCAGGCCGCTCTTAATTTTGCTGTCGACCTGAGGCTGTGGTTTGCTGAAAAGATATCCCTGCACAAGCTCACAACCCAGAGCCTGAAGCCGCTCAAGCTGCTCTTCGGTCTCAACGCCCTCGGCTATAACGCCCATATTAAGGCTCTTAGCCATACCGGTAATAAGCTTCACAATATTAAGCGCATCTTCTTGTGTAGATATCGGATTGACAAAAGATTTATCGATCTTGATTTTATCAAAATTCAGTTCGCTTAGTCTGGAGAGCGACGAATAACCCGTGCCAAAATCATCAATGGAAATTCTTACGCCCAGTGCGCGGAGTTTTTTCAGAATCGCAATGGGGTTATTTCTGTCACTAAAGAGGGATGACTCCGTGACCTCTAACTCAAGACGGTTAGCCGGGAGCCCGGTCTCAGCCAGAACGGTCTGCACCGTATTAATAAATGATTTACTGCCTAATTGAACAGGCGAGACGTTTACGGAGATCCTGGCCGGAACAGCCCAGGAGACCGCTTCCCTACAGGCCAGTTTAAGTACGGTTTTACCTATCTCGTTGATCATGCCTGTTTTTTCAGCGGCGAAAATAAAGCTATCCGGGGAAAGCATTCCCTTGACGGGGTGCATCCAGCGAATAAGCGCTTCATAGCCGTAAATTTCCTTGCTGACGGAATTCACAATAGGCTGGTAATAAACAATAAATTCATTGTTTTCTATCGCCCTTGCCATATCATTTTCAAGCGTTCTGCTCTCCTGCAACTTCTGAAGCATTCGCTGACGGAAAACTTTAATCTGCTGTGAGCCTGCCTTTTTGGCTTCATAGAGCGCCAGATCGGCGAACTTATAAAGATAATCAGCACGTCGTTCATTATCTGATAAAACAATACCCACGCAGGTGGCAATTTTTATGAGCTGGTTATTAATCGTATAGGGTTTACTGATATTCTCGCTGATCTCTCTAGCGCGCAAAACGGCTTCGCTTTCGTTTAACCCACTGGCTAAAAAAGCAAACTCGTCTCCGCCTAAACGGTAAAATCTGTCTGAAATATTGCTCATGGCGGTCAATCGCCTGGATACCTGACGTAACAGTAAATCGCCAGCATCATGACCATAGGTATCGTTGACCTCTTTGAATCGGTCTAAATCAAATAACATTACCGTAACGGGAACATGATTTTCTTCGGCCTCAAGATTGAGTTTGCTGAGCTCATCCCAGAAGTACAGACGGTTTTTCATGCCAGTGAGGGAATCATGGTAAACGTCATACTCTAGTTTTGAATTCTGAATCTGTAGGGTCTCCTTGGATAACTGGAGTTCTTCTGCAAGACTTTCAACCTGCCTGTGCGCTTTAAGGATGTTTTTATTTTGATAGATCGTTAAAAAACCCAGGATAATACTCAGAATGATCAGCAGTAAAGAGAGGGCTGAGTAAATATAATACAGGATCTGTATTTTATGGTTGCTACTGTTAATCGTGCTAATGTCTTTCGTTAACGCGCTTGATGAAAGCTGACTGAGTGGAGCATCCAGCAAATGCATGGTATGAAGGTATGTTTTTACATCCGAATGGCTCATTTTTTCGAGGTTAGCATCCAGATACGTAAGGATTTTATCAAGGCTTAACGCGAGGTCATGATGTGCCTGAACGTTTTTAATGTAATGCCCTAAATCCCCCTCCTTAAACAGATCATTCTGGCTTAGCATAATTTCCAGCCGCATCCGGACCTGGTCTATCGTAACGTCATCGGAATCGGTTGCGTACAGACCAAGCCATGATTCAAAGCGGTAATATTCGGATACCAGTTGGGCGACAGACCATGACTCCGTGTAATGAGTCAGTTTTTGGAGCTCCTGCTGTCGATCGTAAACAAGAAAAGCAATATATCCAGTCGTGATAAAAAGAGAAAAAATGATACCAACCAGTATCCTGTTCATTATGTTCTCCTGAACTGCTATTCAATCTTCATTTTGCTGACCTGCCATGCCGATCGCGAATAATATATCTGATTATTTAATTCAGGAAGACTGTCGTAGGGATATACAATGAATGCCGGACCTTTATCTCGGATGCGCATATATTCACCATTAACCTTCAAAGCGAGTATGGCATTATATTTTTTAAAGTCGCTGAGCGGGATGGCTGTCGCGTAATCATTAAGCGCTATAACATTGACCACGTTACCCTTTGCGCCAATATAATCCATGAGTTTGCTCATTGGAACACCCTCAAACTTTGTGCGGCCATTATACCAGGGGGATGATGTCTGGAAGCTCACCATACCGAGTTTTTCAAGGCTGGCGATATCAAACACGGCTTTTCCACTTTCATTCGTGTTCTCGATATTACCGTAAATCGTTAAAATGGGTTTACCAGCAGGTTTTGGCAACTCACCAGCCAGGGTGACGCTTTGCACTAAAAAGCAGCACAGCATTAGGATTAATCGCATTTCAGCCTCCACGTTTTAACATAAGTATAAGAATTATAATTTAGTTATCCTACTAGTTTATATATTTTATCTCTCCCCACGTTTATCCATCATAATCAGGATGTAAAAACGCCGTCAGTTGGCAGCCCCCCGAGCGATGCTTAACCTTCTTACCGCAGACGCATGACAAGGAACCGTCCATCATGAAAAAAGATAGCTATGCCTTTTTAATTCCACTCATCGTTGGCGGGTTAGCGTTGATATTTGGCTTTGTTGTCTGGTCAATCGAGATTTATCGCGTGACATTTCTTACGGCCCTGGGGGAACAGTATCTTGCGGCTGTCACATTGCTGCTGCCGCTGGTGGCGATAGTGATGTTCGCCGCGAAGAGGGCGTTTAAAGACAAAACCCTTGTTGACGTTGTCAAACTTTACCTCGGCCTCATCATCTTCAGCCTGCCGGTTGCCATTTTCGTCATCTTTACCGCGGCCTGGCTACTGAACGGAGAATACTCTGCCTGGAGCCAACCTTACCGGTATGAATCCGGCAGCAGAAATAGCTGTTCGGGGGCGGAAGTCTATGAGCCGGAACTCAAGAGAGAGATCCGCATCTGTTATCCTCAGGGATATTATTTAATCGATGGCACCCTGTACGTGGAAAAGCGGAGTAATTTGCTGGGTATGGTGGTGCTTTGGGCGATCGCGCGATCCTGAACCTGAGGCTCGAATAACCCCTTTAGCCCGCCTCCAGCATCCCAAAGCTGACAATCCGCGAGCGGCCCAGCTCTTTTGCCCGGTACAACGCGACGTCCGCCGCGCGCAGCAGATTATCGCTCTGGGCGTGCTGCGGATAGCTGGCGATCCCGATCGACACATCCACCGGGCCAATCTCCGAAAGCCCGTAGCGCAGCGAAAGCGCATGCACGCCGTTGTAGATCTCCGTTGCAGCGGCGTGCGCTGCTTCCTCATCTGCACCGGTAAGAAGCACCAAAAACTCTTCACCCCCATAGCGGAAGGCCAGCCCGCTATCGTGTACCGCCCGTTGAATAATGGCTGCCACGCTTTTGATCACCAGATCGCCAGCCTCATGACCAAAGCGGTCATTAATGCTCTTGAAGTGATCGATATCGATCATCAGGCAGCTTACCGGCTCCCCGTTACGCACGGCCTGCTTCATTTGAGTACGTAACGTATCTTCCAGATGGTGGCGGTTACGCAGCCCCGTCAAGGGATCGAACAGGGCTTTTTCCAGCAGCGCATCGCGCAGCCGCTGGTTGGCCAGCGCCAGTCCCAGCGCCTCGGCCATCAGTTCCAGATAGGCGCGGGACGGCGCGGTTTCAGGCGTGATGTTCTGGAATGAGAGCAATCCAATCGCCTCGCCCTGAGCAATCAGGGGAACGCACAGCGATTGCTGCGCCTGTGATTCGGGCAGATGATAACAGCCGATATCCGGCTCGCCGTTCACTGGCGGATGGCTTTGACCACGCCGGACGGCCCAGCATTCGTCAGGATGGAACGGCTTTTTATCCCCTTCTGGCGATAGCCATTCGGCCGTACAGCGCATCTGCCACGGCTCGCGTTCCAGAATATACAGGCGCCCTGAAACCCCCGGCGCAATATTGGGTGCAAACAGCTCCGCCACATTCATCACGTCGGCAAAGTTTTCACAGCCCTGCAACCGCTGGGTCATTCGCGCCAGCAGTTCGCGGATGGCCCAGTCAGCATCGCGCTCTTTTTCCAGCCGCTGCCTTGCCAGCCCGTTCTCACGGAAGATGCGGATGGCCTGCGCCATATCACCGATTTCATCAACCTGGGTAAAGTTCGGCGTTTCGACGGCGTAATCCTGCGATGCAAGACGATGAACAACATCACTCAGACGCACCACCGGGCGGAGTACGCGGCGCTTGAGGATGAAAACCATCACAAACAGGAAGAGCAGGGCGGTCAGGCCGACCATCACCTCAGAGGCCGTTCGAAGCGTTTTGGACGTTTTGGTTGCGGCCTGCACGTCGGCAATAATGCGCTTGTCCAGCAGCATGCGAAAGCGTTCGATAGTGTTGTGTGCCCGTTCGAGTTCCAGCTCATAGCTCTTACCAAACAGCAGCGAAACGGCCTGCTGTTCCTCGCCACGGGCGATGCCGTCAATGGCTGCCTGCTGTTCATCCTGGAGATCGTCTACAATTTTCAGTCCGTCGTACAGCAGCGCCAGCTCTTCGCCCGATGCCCCCGTATTTTTGAGCTGTCGCAGCGTGTGTTCGATATTCTTCAGCTCGGCTTCTTTCGCCTGATATTTCTCAAGCACCTCGGGCGCTTTTTGGATGACGTAAAGCCGCGCCAGATCGGAGAGCATCCAGGTGTCTGTCTCGATCTCCTCCGTCAGCTGATCGAAGACCTGGCGTTGTTTAACGGCTTCACGTTCGATGTTATCGGCGTGGGAAGCCATCAGCATGACGATGCCGGAGGCAATGGTCAGGCACACCGTGACACCATAAGCCCAGTTCGTGATCGTGGCGATTCGCACCTGTTGGATCCTTCTACGACAAATGTGGAAGAGCGTTCATTTCAGATTATAGAAAACCTCTGATTTATCGCGAAAAAAAAGGCGGCACAGGGCCGCCTCACAGAACGCGTTTCTTTATAGATCCGGAGAATTTCTCCCCTCTTCGATAAAGTCTGCGTCCAGCTCCTCGGCGTTGCCTGCGTGGTCGCGGCCGGAGAAGAGGTTCCAGCAGGCGATAAACAGAGCGGCAATCAGCGGCCCAATCACAAAGCCGTTAATGCCATACAGCTCCATACCGCCGAGCGTGGTAATCAGTATCAGGTAGTCCGGCATTTTGGTGTCTTTGCCCACCAGCAGTGGACGCAACAGGTTGTCCACCAGCCCGACGATAATGACGAAGAAGCCCACAATGAACAGACCCTGCCACAGCTGGTGAGTGGCAAACAGGAAGATGGCGGCGGGAACCCAGACGATGGCCGACCCAACGGCAGGCACCAGGGAGAGAAATGCCATCAGTGCGCCCCACAATACGCTGCCGTCAATACCGACAATAGCAAAGGCGATACCACCAAGCGTGCCCTGAACCACCGCCACGACCGCCGTGCCTTTTACCGTGGCGCGCGACACGCCGACAAACTTAGCGAACAGGTGCTGTTTGACGAAGTCAGACAGCGGCAGCGAGTCGAGGATCTGGCGCACCAGATACGGCCCGTCTTTCAGCAAAAAAAACAGCAGATACAGCATAATGCCAAAGCTGATGGCAAAGCCGAACGTCCCTTTCCCAATCAGGAACGCGCTGCCCGCCAGATACTGCCCGCCCTGTAACGCCACATCGGAGAGTTTTTTCTGGATCTGCGCGGCGTTGGTCAGGTTGTGATCCGCCAGGAAGCCGCTGGCCCAGTCCGGCAGGCGGTTGAAGATACCGGCGATCACTTCCGGGAACTGCGTGTTGTTCTGTTGCAGCCTGGTGTAAACCATGTTCAGTTCCACCGCGAGCGAGGAAAGGATCACCATCAACGGAATAAACACGATCAGGCAGATAATGCCGAGTGTGAGGAGTGAAGCCAGCCCGTTGCGATCGCCCAGCGCGGTACGCAGTTTGTTTTTCACCGGGTTGAAAATGATGGTCAGGATCGCGGCCCACAGAATCGCCGAGAAATAGGGAGACAGCACGTCAAAGAAGGCCCAGGTTACAAGGGCCAGGATGAGAATAAAGAAACCTTTGGTCAGTCCGTTAAATCGCATAATGAGTCCTGGTGAAGAAGAAACTGTGTCGACTATAGAACTGATTTAAGGATTTACCAATAATTGCGCTGAAGTCGCGCCGGGTGGCTTTTTGTTAACAATCGCGGTATAACACTCCTTCTTTGGATGTTTAGATGTCCATACGTTTAGAAGGTAACATGCAAACACAACAAGAAAACGGGCAACTTAAGCGCACCATGAAAACCCGCCACCTGATTATGCTCTCGCTGGGTGGCGTTATCGGCACAGGGTTATTCTTCAATACCGGATACATCATCTCGACAACCGGCGCGGCGGGCACGCTGCTGGCATATCTTATCGGTGCGCTGGTGGTCTGGCTGGTCATGCAATGCCTGGGCGAACTTTCCGTGGCGATGCCGGAAACCGGCGCGTTTCACGTCTATGCCGCCCGCTATCTCGGCCCGGCGACGGGGTATACCGTGGCGTGGCTCTACTGGCTTACGTGGACAGTGGCGCTGGGATCGAGCTTTACCGCGGCCGGGTTCTGCATGCAGTACTGGTTCCCACAGGTTCCCGTCTGGACGTGGTGCGTTGTCTTTTGCGCTGTGATTTTTGGTCTTAACGTGATTTCCACGCGCTTTTTCGCGGAAGGGGAATTCTGGTTCTCGCTGGTCAAGGTTATCACCATCGTCGCCTTTATTATTCTCGGCGGCGCGGCCATCTTTGGCTTTATCCCGATGGCGGACGGCTCTGCCGCGCCGGGACTAAGCAACATTACCGCCGAAGGCTGGTTCCCGCACGGTGGCCTGCCGATCCTGATGACCATGGTGGCGGTCAACTTTGCCTTCTCAGGAACGGAGCTTATCGGCATCGCGGCAGGGGAAACGGAAAACCCACACAAGGTTATTCCGGTTGCTATTCGCACCACCATCGCCCGGCTCATCATCTTCTTTATTGGCACCGTGTTTGTGCTGGCGGCGTTGATCCCGATGCAGCAGGCTGGCGTGGAGAAAAGTCCGTTCGTGCTGGTGTTTGAAAAGGTCGGCATTCCGTATGCGGCGGATATCTTTAACTTCGTGATCCTGACGGCGATCCTCTCGGCGGCGAACTCGGGTCTGTACGCCTCTGGCCGTATGCTGTGGTCTCTGTCTAACGAGAAAACGCTGCCGCGCTGCTTTGCCCGCGTCAACAAAAACGGCGTGCCGCTGACGGCGCTTTCTGTTTCCATGCTGGGCGGCGTGCTGGCGCTGTTCTCCAGCGTGGTCGCGCCGGATACGGTGTTTGTGGCCCTGTCAGCCATTTCCGGTTTTGCGGTGGTGGCGGTGTGGATTAGCATTTGCGCGTCGCACTTCGTGTTTCGTCGCCGTCACGTGCAGTCCGGCCAGCCGCTATCCGCGTTGCAGTATCGCGCGCCATGGTATCCGCTGGTGCCCGTGCTTGGCTTTATCCTCTGCCTGGTGGCCTGCGTCGGCCTGTGGTTTGACCCCAGCCAGCGTATTGCCCTTTATTGCGGGCTTCCGTTTGTCGCCCTGTGTTATGGTGCGTACTACCTGACCCGAAATCTGACCACGCAGGAGCCTGAACATGTCGCAGAATAATCCGCTTACCGCCCTCCTTGAAAAACAGCCGTTTGTCGTGCTGGATGGGGCGATGGCAACGGAGCTGGAAGCGCGCGGTTGTAACCTTGCCGACAGTCTCTGGTCGGCCAAAGTGCTGATGGAAAATCCGGAGCTGATCCGCGACGTACACCTCGACTACTACCGTGCGGGGGCACAGGTGGCGATCACCGCCAGCTATCAGGCGACACCCGCAGGCTTTGCCGCTCGCGGGCTGGACGAGTCGCAATCCCGGACGCTGATCGGCAAAAGCGTAGAGCTGGCACGCAAAGCGCGCGAAGCGTACCTGGCTGAGAACGCAAATGCAGGCACTTTACTGGTGGCGGGATCTGTGGGCCCTTACGGCGCGTATCTGGCCGATGGTTCCGAGTATCGCGGCAATTATGTGCGTAGCGCTGAAGAATTTACCGCCTTCCACTGCCCGCGTGTAGAGGCGCTGTTGGATGCGGGCGCGGACCTCCTGGCCTGTGAAACGCTGCCTTCGTTCACTGAGATTAAGGCGCTGGCGGCGTTGCTGACGGCATATCCGCGCGCCCGGGCATGGTTCTCATTTACCCTGCGTGACAGTGAGCACCTGAGCGACGGAACGCCGCTGCGGGATGTTGTTTCTGCGCTGGAAAGCTACCCGCAGGTTGTCGCGCTGGGGATTAACTGTATCGCGCTGGAAAACACCACGGCGGCGCTGACGCATCTGCACAGCCTGACGTCGCTGCCCCTGGTGGTCTATCCGAACTCCGGCGAGCATTACGATGCGGTGAGTAAAACCTGGCATCACCACGGTGAAACGTGCGAGACGCTGGCGGGGTATTTACCGCAGTGGCTGGAAGCAGGCGCGAAGCTGATTGGCGGCTGCTGTCGGACCACGCCGCAGGATATTGCTGCGCTGACGGTTCAGCGCTGAGGCCTTTGCCGGGCGGCGGCTGCGCCTTACCCGGCCTACAAATTGCACGAACCGTAGGCCGGGTAAGCGTAGCGCCACCCTGCGAAACAACCGCACAAAATTCACTATCCTTTCCCGCTTTTTTTCTAAAAACGAATCGTCATTAGCGATTCTTTTTTATTCCTTTATCAAAATTCTCGCGCCGGAAATACTGCCCTTATAACAACAAGGGGAGCAGACGGTATGGCAATTTCATCGCGAATCACGTTACTTGGTGCACTGGCGCTGTGGGTATTTCAGGCGCAGGCGGTGGACGTCACCGTGGCGTATCAGACTTCCGCGGAACCGGCGAAAGTCGCGCAGGCGGATAACACCTTCGCCAAAGCGAGCGGGGCGAACGTCGACTGGCGCAAGTTCGACAGCGGCGCGGCAATTGTGCGGGCGTTAGCCTCGGGCGACGTGCAGATTGGCAACCTGGGTTCCAGCCCGCTGGCCGTTGCCGCCAGCCAGCAGGTGCCGATTGAAGTCTTCCTGCTGGCATCGCAGCTCGGAAATTCCGAAGCGCTGGTGGTGAAGAAAAGCATCACGAAACCCGAAGATTTGATTGGCAAACGCATCGCGGTGCCGTTTATCTCCACCACGCATTACAGCCTGCTGGCAGCGCTGAAACACTGGGGCATTAAGCCGGGCCAGGTGCAGATCATCAACCTGCAACCTCCAGCGATTATTGCCGCCTGGCAGCGTGGCGACATTGACGGAGCATACGTCTGGGCGCCCGCCGTCAACGAGCTGGAAAAAGACGGCACCGTGCTGACCGACTCCGAAAAAGTGGGGCAATGGGGGGCGCCAACACTTGATGTCTGGGTCGTTCGTAAGGACTTTGCCGAAAAACACCCTGAAGTGGTGAAAGCCTTCGCCAAAAGCGCCATCGACGCCCAGCAGCCTTACATCAGCAACCCGGATGAATGGCTGAAACAGCCCGCCAACCTGGAGAAACTCTCACGTCTGAGCGGTGTGCCGGAAGCTGACGTGCCGGGGCTGGTGAAAGGCAACACCTATCTGACACCTGCGCAGCAGGTCCAGCAGCTGAACGGGCCGGTGAGCAAAGCGATTGTCGACACTGCGACGTTCCTGAAAGAGCAGGGCAAAGTGCCTGCGGTGGCAGCGGATTACAGCCGGTTCGTGACCGACCGCTTTGTGAAATAAGGGGGCTGCGATGCTGAACATTACAAACCTGTCTGCCGATTACGGCGGCAAACCCGCCCTGAAAGAGATCAACCTGACGCTGGACAGCGGTGAACTGCTGGTCGTACTGGGGCCGTCCGGCTGCGGGAAAACGACGCTGCTGAACCTGATCGCCGGGTTTGTACCGTATCAGCACGGCACGATCCAACTCGAAGGAAAACGGGTAACGGGGCCGGGCGCAGAGCGCGGCGTGGTCTTCCAGAACGAAGGGCTACTTCCGTGGCGAAACGTGCAGGAAAACGTTGCGTTTGGTCTGCAACTGGCCGGCGTAGCGCGTGAACAGCGTCTGAATACGGCGCGCGACATGTTGAAAAAGGTCGGGCTGGAGGGGGCTGAAAAACGCTTTATCTGGCAGCTTTCAGGCGGGCAGCGTCAGCGCGTCGGGATTGCCCGTGCGCTGGCGGCTAACCCTCAGCTGCTGTTGCTGGACGAACCTTTCGGGGCGCTGGATGCCTTTACCCGTGAGCAGATGCAAACCCTGCTGCTGCGCCTGTGGCACGAAACCGGCAAGCAGGTGCTGTTAATCACCCACGATATCGAAGAGGCCGTGTTTATGGCGACGGAGCTGGTGCTGCTCTCACCGGGACCGGGACGCGTGCTGGAGCGTCTGCCGCTTGAGTTTGCCCGGCGCTATGTGGCGGGAGAGCCGGTACGCAGCATTAAATCAGACCCGCTATTTATCGAAAAACGGGAATACATTCTGAGCCGTGTGTTTGAACAGCGGGAGGCGTTCTCATGAGCATTGTCTTCAGTGAAAAAACGCGGCGGACGCGCCGTGCCTTACGCTGGCCGTTCTCTCGCCAGCTCACCTTAAGCGTCAGCACGCTGGTGGTGTTGCTGGCGGTATGGTGGGCGGTTGCCGCGCAGCAGTGGATCAGCCCGCTCTTTCTGCCCCCGCCAGGCCAGGTTCTGGAAAAACTGATCGCCATCGCCGGACCGCAGGGCTTTATGGATGCCACCCTCTGGCAGCATTTAGGCGCCAGTCTGACGCGTATTCTGGTGGCGCTGCTGGCGGCGGTCATTATTGGCGTTCCGGTGGGGATTGCGATGGGACTGAGCCCGACGGTGCGCGGCATTCTCGACCCGCTGATAGAGCTTTACCGTCCCGTACCGCCGCTGGCTTATCTGCCCCTGATGGTGATCTGGTTTGGCATCGGCGAGACGTCAAAGATCTTACTGATATATCTGGCTATTTTTGCGCCGGTAGCAATGTCGGCTCTGGCTGGCGTAAAGAGTGCGCAGCAGGTACGCATACGTGCGGCGCAGTCGCTCGGCGCCAGCCGCGCGCAGGTACTGCTGTTCGTCATTTTACCAGGTGCACTGCCGGAGATATTGACCGGGTTGCGCATCGGCCTTGGGGTGGGCTGGTCAACGCTGGTGGCGGCAGAGCTGATTGCCGCCACGCGCGGCCTTGGGTTTATGGTGCAGTCGGCGGGAGAGTTCCTGGCGACTGACGTGGTACTGGCAGGGATCGCGGTCATCGCCGCGATCGCCTTTGGATTAGAACTGGGACTGCGCACGCTACAGCGTCGCCTGACGCCCTGGCATGGAGAAATACAATGAGTGAACGTCTGACGATTATCCCGCTGGGGCCGTACATTGGCGCGCAGGTGTCGGGCCTGGACGTAACCCGTCCGCTGAGCGATAACCAGTTTGAGCAGCTGTACCACGCGGTGCTGCGCCATCAGGTGGTGTTCCTGCGCGATCAGGCCATCACCCCGCAACAGCAGCGCGCGCTGGCCCTGCGTTTTGGCGACCTGCATATCCACCCGGTCTACCCGCATGCGGAAGGGGTGGAGGAAATTATCGTGCTGGACACTCATAACGATAACCCGCCCGATAATGACAACTGGCATACGGATGTTACCTTTATCGACACACCGCCAGCCGGGGCGATTCTGGCAGCAAAACTACTGCCAGAGACCGGCGGCGATACGCTGTGGGCGAGCGGCATTGCGGCGTTTGAGGCGCTCTCCGCGCCGTTCCAGACCTTGCTAAGTGGCCTGCGGGCGGAGCATGATTTTAAAAAATCGTTCCAGGAGTATAAGTACCGTAAAACGGAAGAGGAGCACCAGCGCTGGCTGGATGCGGTCGCAAAACATCCGCCGCTGTTGCACCCGGTGGTGCGTACCCATCCGGTGACCGGCAAGCAGGCGCTGTTTGTGAATGAAGGGTTTACCTCGCGCATTGTGGACGTAACGGAAAAAGAGAGCGAGGCGCTGCTCAGCTTCCTGTTTGCGCATATCACGAAGCCGGAGTTTCAGGTGCGCTGGCGCTGGCAGGAGAACGATCTGGCGATCTGGGATAACCGCGTCACGCAGCATTACGCCAATGCGGATTACCTGCCGCAGCGAAGGATTATGCAGCGGGCGACGATTTTGGGGGATAAGCCGTTCTACCGTGCGGTTTGAGCCCCTCACCCTAACCCTCTCCCCAAAGGGGCGAGGGGACTGACCGGTGCGGTTTTCACCCTATCCCCAAAGGGGCGAGGGGACTGACCGGTGCGGTTTTCACCCTCTCCCTTTTAGGGAGAGGGCAGGGGTGAGGGTATTAAGTGCGCCTCTATATACCGCTGATAGCGGTTCGCCTTCAGATAACACAGATCCACCAGCACCAGCCCGTCGATACAGTTATTGAACGCCGGATCGCTGCCGAAATCGATAAACTGCACGCCGCCTGGCTCGCATAGCTCGGAATATTGTTTATAAAGCGGCGGAATACCGCAGCCCAGATTGCCGAGCAGGGATTTGAGCTTTGTCAGGTCATCCACGTAATCCACCCCGCCAAATTGCGCCAGCACGTCCGGGAGTGACGCCGGGTAGGGTTGACGCGAGGCGGCTAACGGGTGGCTGGCCGGAAACCAGAGACGATAAAACGCGACCAGCAGATCCCGGGCGGCAGGCGGTAAGCCGCCGGAGATGGACACCGGACCAAACAGGTAACGGTAATGTGGATAGCGCGCCAGATAGGCGCCAATGCCTGACCACAGGTAGTCCAGACCGCGACGTCCCCAGTAGCGCGGCTGTATAAAGCTGCGCCCCAGCTCAATGCCGTGCTCCAGTATGTCCTGCATTTTTTCGTCGTAGTGGAACAGGCTGTAACTGTACAATCCCTCGACGCCGCACTTTTCCACCTGCATGGCCGTTGGCATAAAGCGGTACGCGCCGACAATCTCGAGGTCATCATCATCCCACAGAATAAGGTGCAGATAGTCATCATCGTAGCTGTCGGTATCCCGGCGCTTTCCGCTGCCTTCCTCCACGGCGCGAAAGGCAATCTCGCGCAGTCGCCCCAGCTCGCGCAGCAGAGGCGCCTCTTCCTGCCCGTTGCGCTGCCACAAATAGATGGTTTTACCATCGCTGGTTTTGCCCAGACATTCGGCCTGCGCCAGCTCCCGCTTCAGCGTGGCCCTGTCTTCCGGGCGGGCAATGGCGCACTGGGTTTTAAAGACGCCAGGCAATCCCTTGCCAAGTCGTATCACGTGCTGACGGCACTGCTCGGCCATCTCACGCGATGAAAGGGTAGAGCTAAACCGATCATTCCAGGCAATCTGCTGGCCGATTTTGATCGGCAGCTGGCTGTGACGGCGGCGAAACATCTGTTGCATCAGCAGCAGCAGGGATACCGTCGGCGATACCAGGGTGCTGGCATAAAACAGCAGGCTGTTGTGGGCCTGAATATGTACCGGTAGCAGCGGTACCCGTAGTTTGCTGGCCAGCTTGATAAAGCCCGGATGCCACTTTTTATCGCGGATGCCTTTACGCGTTGGGCGGGAGACTTCGCCTGCCGGGAAGAAGATCAGCACGCCGGCGTTTTGCAGGTGCTGCTCCATCTGCACCAGAGATGCTTTTGCGGTTCTGCCGCCCATATTGTCCACGGGGATAAACAACGAGCTGAGGGGCTCAAGGTGAGACAGCATCCGGTTGGTGACAACCTTGACGTCCCGGCGCACGCGCGAAACGGCGTACAGTAGCGCCAGCCCATCCAGGGTGCCCGTCGGGTGGTTCGCTATCACAATGAGTGGGCCGTGTTCGGGGATTTGTTCGAGGTCTCGGGCGGAAATGGTGCAGAGAATATCAAGGTGTTCCAGAACCTGCTCTACCATATCCAGCCCTTTCAGGTGACGGTGGCTGGCGGCAAACTGCTGAAATTCGTCTTCGTGGAGCAGTCTTTTTAACAGACTTTTTTGCCAGGGTGCGGGCCTCGCCTGAGGCCAAAGGTCATCAAGAACGCTGTCGAGACTAAACATTGATCACTCCTCCTGCCGTCTTGCCCAGACAGTAGAAGGAGGAGATGTCGGTTGTATTGCAGTTTAGTGAAGATTCGCGCAGAGAGTAGGCCGGGTATGGCGAAGCCACCCGGCGCTAAAGCGGATTAACGCAGAATTTTCTTCTCAGCCAGATCCAGCGCGAAGTAGCTGAAGATCAGATCCGCGCCCGCGCGTTTGATCGCCCCCAGGCTTTCGAGGATCACTTTCTCTTCGTCGATGGCACCCGCCTGCGCGGCGAATTTGATCATCGCGTACTCGCCGCTCACCTGGTATGCGCCCAGCGGCAGTTCGGTGCGTTCGCGAATGTCGCGCAGGATATCCAGATACGCGCCGGCCGGTTTCACCATCAGACAGTCTGCGCCCTGTGCTTCATCGAGCAGAGATTCACGAATCGCTTCGCGGCGGTTCAGCGGGTTCATCTGATAGGTTTTACGATCGCCCTTCAGCGCCGTACCTGCTGCTTCACGGAACGGGCCGTAGAAGGAGGAGGCGAATTTGGTGGAGTAGGACATGATGGCGGTGTCGGTAAAGCCTGCCGCATCCAGCGCATGACGAATAGCCTGAACCTGACCATCCATTGCCGCAGAAGGTGCAATGAAATCCGCACCCGCGGCGGCGGCAACCACCGCCTGCTTGCCCAGATTCAGCAGGGTCGCATCGTTGTCCACTCCGTGATCGCACAGCACACCGCAGTGGCCATGAGAGGTGTATTCGCAGAAGCAGGTATCGGACATGACGATCATCTCCGGCACACTCTCTTTGCAGATGCGCGACATGCGTGCCACGAGGCCGTCTTCTTTCCATGCATCACTGCCGGTTGCGTCAGTGTGGTGGGAGATACCGAACGTCATCACCGAGCGGATGCCCGCATTCGCAATGCGTTCGATCTCGCGGGCCAGATGCTTTTCAGGAATGCGCATCACGCCCGGCATCGCGTCGATGGCTTTGTAGTCATCGATCTCTTCTTCAACAAAAATCGGCAACACCAGATCGTTTAAGGTCAGTGTTGTCTCTTCAAACATGGCGCGCAGTGCGGGTGACTTGCGCAGGCGACGGGGACGAGCAATTAAATCGGTCATGGTATGCCTGATGTTTGTGGAACAAAGAGGCTTAGTGTACCTGAAAGCGGAGAGTGGTGTTTTACTAAAGTTGTCTTTTAGATTTTCGAAATCGATTAATATACGCTACATGTATTTTGTATATATTATAAATCTTATTATGGTGTCCAGAGTGGTATGTGATATTGGTGAGGCTTCTATATTGGTTTGGGATTATAAATATAAATGATTTATTGCTTTTCATTATATG
>NZ_JADDTS010000026.1:0-92173 GCF_015159675.1 Enterobacter cloacae complex sp. S2 | reverse complement strand
ATCCATAACCCTCCGCTATCTTACTCTCGATGTGTCATTTTTCTTATTGTTTATTGCGGAATTTTCAATTGCAATTTTCTTGTATATTTTTTACTTAAGGAAGTTGGATGGTTTTAAATTACGCCCAAGTAGAGATTTAACTTCAATAAAATTATCTATTGTTGTGTTGTTTGTCATTTTGCTGGTTCAGTATAATGTTTATCTTTACAGGGATAATTTATATCATTATGGACCTTCCCATATTAGTTTTATAGCATTTATAATAGCCACCTTCGTAGTCCCATATTATGAGGAGATTATATACAGGGGCTGTATCTTCGGTGTTTTCCACTCAATTTTTAATAAAAAGTATATTATCCCATGTATATTGACTTCATTGTCTTTTTGTCTAATGCATGGACAGTATTATAACATTTTAGATCAATCCATTCTTTTTTTGGTGTCAACATTGCTATTAATAGTTAGAATAAGAAGTAGAGGGCTTTTTTATCCTATTATAATTCATTCGTGCATGAATGCTTTTGTTTTGTCGTTAAATTTTTGAAGGGTATTTGGGATATGAATATCTTCAGGGAAGAGGCTTTAAATCATCAAACAGATTCTGATTATGGTGAGATTGTCTTACCTGCGTCATTCGGTTTATCAGTAAGCGCACTCACAACGTTATTCATATTTCTGTGCCTGATACTCTTTATTCTTTATGGTAGCTATACACGTAAGGCTCACCTTTCCGGAATCGTTATGCCCTCATCCGGGCTGGTAAAAATCACTCCTCAATATGCTGGCTACGTAACCAAATTGACCGCCTCAGAAGGTCAACACATTATTGCCGGTGAGACTCTTTATCATATCAGCGGTGAACATTTCAACGAACAGGGGGCAGGTACACTCGCTGCTATAAGACTTTCCCTACAAACTCAGTTTACAATGCTGACTTCTCAACAGACCCTGGAATTGCGTGACAACAGTCAGCAGCAGCATGCCATACAACAGCGAATAGTTTCCCTGAAACCTCAGGTTAAAAGTGCAGAAAAGCGTCTGTCACTTGCCGTGCATCAGGCTGCGCTGGCCGTGTCTGTTATGGAGCGCTATAAGAAACTTGCTGATACGCATTACGTATCAGATATCGAATACCAGCAGAAGCAGATTGACGTTTCAACGTCACAGCAAAACGTTGAGGATCAGCGTCAGGGGCTTCTGCAACTGCACACCGCGATGGAGGCTGCTAAAGACGACCTTGACCATCTCATCGTTCAGGGTGAAAGCCGGAAGGCTGAAATGGACAGGCAGTTGCAGGTGATCAGGCAACAGCAGGACGAACTGGCAGGTAAGGAAAATTTCACGCTGACTTCACCGGTATCCGGAACCGTTGCTGCCGTGCTGGTCAGACAGGGACAGTCTGTCAGGGCATCTGAACCTGTCATGACCCTCATTCCCGACAATGCCCGTTTGCAGATAGAACTCTATGCTACCAGTCAGAATGCTGGCTTTATTCAGGCGGGGCAGCGTGTTGCCCTGCGGTTCTCTGCCTTCCCCTATCAGAAGTTTGGTGTGCAGTACGGGACTATCCGTGAAATAAGCCATACAACGCTGACATCTTCTGATTTATTCTCCGTATCTCCTGTGACCTGGAAGGAGAATGAAGGTCATTACCGCGTCATCGTTGAACCTGAAAATACTTTTATTCTGGCTTATGGGAAACAGGAAGCCCTGCGCCCCGGCATGGTTCTTGAGGGGGATGTCAGCCTGGATACCCGCAATTTGTGGGAGTGGCTGACTGAGCCGCTCTGGAGCCTGAAAGGAAAGCTGTGATGGATACACTCAAATGGACCGGGAGAAAACAGCTTCCTCTCACCCGACAGACAGAGTCAGCGGAATGTGGTCTGGCATGCCTGGTCATGATGGCCTGCTGGCATGGTCTGCAAACAGACTTACCCACACTGCGCGAACGTTTCAGTATCAGCTCACAAGGGATGACCCTGCAGAGACTGACTGAATGTGCGGCCGGTATCGGATTATCCAGCCGGGCAGTTCGGCTGGAGCTTGAGGACCTAAGATCCCTTTCTCTCCCGTGTATTCTCCACTGGAACATGAATCATTTTGTTGTGCTACATAAAGTTCGCGGAAGCAGGCTGGTTATTCATGATCCGGAAAAGGGAAAAGTAACGCTCTCCCTACAGGATGCTGGAAAACATTTCACCGGCGTCGCGCTGGAGCTAATGCCAGCCAGTGATTTTACCGCTCGGGATGAAAGGAAAAAAATCCATCTGCGCCAACTGACAGGTAAAACACCGGGTCTGTTGTCGGCAATGTCGCGAATTATCGTTTTTGCCGTGGCACTCGAAATCCTGACACTGGGAAGCCCGCTTCTCAACCAGCTGGTGATTGATGAAGTCCTGGTGGCTGCCGACCAGAGTTTGTTGACCGTCATTATTATTGCGCTTCTGCTGATGTCACTGACCCAGATGCTGCTGTCACTGGCCCGCCAGTGGGCGAGTATTACACTGTCCGTCAATTTTAACATGCAGTGGACAGCACGGGTTTTCCATCATCTGGTCCATCTTCCTCTGGCCTGGTTTGATGCACGCAGTAAGGGGAGTATTAATGCTCGTTTTGAGGCGGTAGATACCATCCAGCAGGCGCTGACTACGCAAGTGCTGGAAGGTATTCTGGATGTGTTGCTCGTGGTGACTGCGCTTTGCATGATGCTGCTGTACAGTCCTGAAATGACATTGATCGCCGTACTTGCAGCCATTTTCTATGGTGTGTTGAGGGCACTGTGGTATCCGTCCCTTCGACAGTCGGCAGAAGATGCCTGGGATGCAGGTGCCAAGGAGTCCGGGCATTTTCTTGAAACACTCAACGGGATCCTCAGCCTGAGAATTAACGGTGTGACGGCACATCGTGAGGCCGCCTGGCTGAATCTCAACGTTGCCCGCAGAAATACGCAGTTGCGTCAGAGCCGTCTGCTGATGTGCTATGACATTGCTCACACCCTTGCCGGCAGCGTGGTATCGGCAATCATTTTGTGGAAAGGCGCCGGGGAGGTATTGAATGGAACCTTCACCGTCGGCATGCTAGTTGCTTATTTATCCTATCAGACGCGTTTCTCATCCAGTATCAGTAGTCTGACTGATAAGTTTTTTTCCTGGCGTATGCTTGATGTTTACAACGAACGTCTGGCTGATATCGTACTGACCCCGACAGAAGGCCTTCAGCAACAGCCTTTTCGTGAGCATAACAACGCTTCGCACATTCCTTCTGTATCCCGCAGGGAGATGGATGAATATGCTCATGCTCCTCTAGTACTTGAGCACATCATCTTCAGCCACAAGGGAGGGGAAAATCCGATAATCGGCGGGGTGTCGCTGACACTCAATCCCGGAGAAGTCGTTGCCATTACAGGTAAATCCGGATGCGGGAAAACGACACTGGTGAAGCTTATTCTTGGGATCCACATCCCTGATGAGGGCAGGATCAGGGCATTTGGCATATTGCATACGCATCCGGATTATTTTCAGGTTCGTCAGCGTATCGGTACCGTACTGCAGGATGACCATCTTTTCAAAGGTTCTGTAGCAGATAACATTATTTTTTTCAGTGATGACCGAAATTATGAACGAATGATCCAGTGCGCAAGACTGGCACTTATCGACAGCGATGTTATGGCAATGCCGATGGGGTATCAGACGCTGATTGGTGAAACCGGCGGAGGGCTTTCCGGAGGACAAAAACAACGCATTCTGCTGGCAAGGGCGTTGTACAAGAAACCGGGATTCCTGTTACTGGATGAAGCGACCAGCCACCTTGATGTTGAGAGTGAAATCCGGATAAGCCAGACCTTACGTCAACTGGGGCTTCCTGTTCTGCTGATAGCCCATCGCCCGGAAACCATAGCCTCTGCAGACCGGGTTTTGTATCTGGCAGACGGCTACTTAACGGAGCTGAATCTCCAGCATACAGTCAATAATGGCGAGTCTGTTTGTGAATATACTAATGACCTGATGGCAAAAAATTAACCTTAACGTACATAATTTTCGATATCCAAACTTACCCCTATCTGGAAGATCTATTTGTTGACGCTGCCGAACGTGGCGCAGGGGCGGGTAAAGCGCTTATCGACGCCCTGATCGATGAAGGCAAGCGGGAAGGGTGGTCAAAACTCTACTGGGTAACCCGCATGAACAATCCGGCGCGTAAGCTGTATGATCACTATGGTGAAGCCGACGATTACGTCCGGTACCGAATCTCGCTTTAGTCGTTTAATACTTGGGTTTGTATCACACTGTATCTGCCTCTGTGATACATACACAGGTATGCAATAAAACCGCCTCCGCACACATCCCCTATACAAACCCATGGTGTTATATCTCCGTCAACTGAACTCACCCGGAGATAACATCATGTTTAACAAACTCGCATATTCAGCAGTCGCATTGACCGTTTCGCTTGGCACCTTAATGTCCTGTCAGGCAGAAGCGATGGGTAAGGATTACTCGTCGGCTTTTAACCAGGTAAAACAAATTAACGCCGGCGATCTGAACGTCGGTTATGTCGATATCGGGCCGAAAGACGGGCAACCAGTGATCCTGCTGCATGGCTGGCCGTACGATATTCACAGCTACGCGGAAGTTGCCCCCGCGCTGGCCGCGAAGGGGTATCGTGTCATTGTGCCATCCCTGCGCGGGTACGGCACCACGCGCTTTATTTCTGATAAAACGCCGCGAAACGGCCAGCCTTCGGCAATGGCGAAAGACATCGTCTACCTGATGGACGCCCTGAATATCAAACAGGCGGTGTTTGCCGGTTATGACTGGGGGGCGCGTACGGCGGATATCGTTGCGGCGCTCTGGCCGGATCGAGTGAAATCGCTGGTCTCGGTAAGTGGCTACCTGATCAGCAGCCAGGCGATTGGCAAACAGCCTTTACCGCCGAAGGCAGAGGTTCAGTGGTGGTATCAGTTCTATTTCGCCACGCCGCGCGGTGCGGAAGGCTATGCTAAAAATACGCACGATTTTGCCCGGTTGATTTGGTCCCAGGCTTCGCCTGACTGGAAATTCAGCGATGCCACCTTCAATGCGAGCGCCAGGTCCCTCGATAATCCGGACCACGTTGCCGTCACGCTCAGTAATTACCGCTGGCGTCTGGGGCTGGAGAAGGGTGAGCAGAAATATGACGCCTACGAACAAAAGCTGGCTACGCTGCCGAACATTACGGTGCCGACCATCACCATCGAGGGCGGTAACAACGGGGCACCACATCCTGCACCCGCCGCCTATGCGGGGAAATTCACCGGAAAATATGAGCACCGTACTTTCGGCGCAACGGTTGGCCACAACCCGCCGCAGGAAGATCCGCAGGACTTTGTTAACGCCGTTGTCGACGCGGATAAGCTCTGATATGTGCTATTTTCAATCCGTTACCTCTTAATCAGGAGCCTGCGGTGGAGCATATTGATCACATCCTTGTCGTCGATGACGACAGGGATATTCGTGAACTGATTGTCGATTACCTCGTGAAATCCGGCTACCACGCCTCTGGCGCGGCGAACGGAAAAGAGATGCGCGCAGTGCTCGACAAACAGCATATCGACCTGGTGGTGCTGGACGTGATGATGCCCGGCGATGATGGCCTGACGCTGTGTCGGCAGCTGCGCAGCAGCAGGCATAAGGATCTGCCGATCCTGATGCTCACCGCGCGCAACGAGGACACGGACCGGATCCTGGGGCTGGAGATGGGCGCCGACGATTACGTGGTGAAACCGTTTGTGGCCCGCGAACTGCTGGCGCGTATCAAAACTATCCTGCGCCGTTTTCGTACTATGCCGCCTAATCTTCAGGTGACCGAGGCAGGGCGCCTGGTGGTGTTCGGTGAATGGCAGCTGGATACCGTGGCGCGTCATCTGATTGATAACGAGGGGATGGTTGTGGCGCTCAGCGGGGCGGAATATCGCCTTCTGCGTGTATTTCTCGATCATCCTCAACGGGTGCTGACCCGCGATCAACTGCTGAACCTGACGCAGGGACGTGATGCCGAGCTGTTTGAGCGTTCGATTGATCTCCTGGTGAGCCGCGTGCGACAGCGCCTGAATGAAGATGCCCGCTCGCCAGCCTACATTAAAACCGTTCGCAGCGAAGGCTACGTTTTTACTATGCCGGTGACCATCGTCGAGGTCAATGAATGACGCTGTGGCCCCGCACCTTACTGGCCCGGCTGCTGATCATTGTGCTGCTTGGACTCTTGCTGGCTAACGCGCTCAGCCTGACGCTGGTCATGGTTGAGCGAATGCACAGCGCGCGCACGGTTATGCTGGGCAATCTTGAGAATGACGTGGCGACCAGCGTGGCCATTCTCGACCGGCTTCCGGCCAAAGAGCGGCCAGAGTGGCTGGAACGGCTCGGTCGCGGTAATTATCGTTATATCCTTGGTCCCGGCGAGGCAGGCGCTGCGCCAACGGACAAGCGCTCGCGGGATGCGATTCGCACCCTGAAAGAGACGCTTTCAGTTCAATATCCGCTCCAGTTTACGGCAGTGCCGGGGCCTGTTTCCCACATTCAGGCCCATCTGACGCTCCGCGACGGCGCACCGCTCACTATCGATCTGATCCCGCGCATGCCGCCAGTCGCCAGCTGGTTACCCGTGGTGCTGGTTCTTCAGTTGTTACTTGTCGCGCTCTGCTCCTGGATTGCCGTGCGCCAGGTTGTCCGGCCTTTCCTGCAATTCACGCGCGCGGTTGATTCCCTCGATCCTGCGGCCCATTCTCCTATGACTGAAAAAGGTCCGGTTGAGGTGCGACAGGCGGCGCAGGCTTTTAATGAGATGCAGTCGCGGATACAAACTTATCTGCGTGAACGTGCGCAGATTCTGGCGTCCATTTCTCACGATCTTCAGACGCCCATCACGCGTATGAAGCTGCGGGTCGAAATGGCGGATCAGCCCGAGCTCCACGATAAGTTGTTGAGCGACCTGGATAATATGTCGCGCCTGGTACGAGAAGGTATTGCCTATGCCCGGTCATCAGAATCACTGAAAGAGACCACGCTTAAGCTGGAGCTGAACGCGTGGGTTAACAGCATCGCCAGTGATTATCAGGACATTGGTAAAAACGTGCAGTTTCATGCACGCAGTACACGTCTGCCGATCGTCACCCGCCCCCAGGCATTGCGCCGGGTAATGACCAATCTGCTGGATAATGCGCTCAAGTTTGGCCATAGCGCGGTAATAGAGATTGATGAAGATGAAAGGCAGGTAGCGATCCGCATTATGGATAACGGCCCCGGCATCCCGGAGGCAGAACTGGGGGCGGTGTTACAGCCGTTCTACCGGGTTGAAACGTCGCGCAACCGTGAAACGGGCGGCACCGGGTTAGGCCTCGCCATTGCCGCGCAGCTCACCGCCCAGCTTGACGGGAAATTGCATCTTGCAAACCGGGCAGAGGGCGGGCTGGCCGTAAGCGTGACTCTTCCGCGCGTTTAATTGTACGCCTGTGTATCTGCGCGCCGTGCGGATACGAAGGCAGACAAAATTCAGTTTTTTGCACACGGCCTGAACACATTCGCAGGGTGAAATGACCTCACTGCACCTTCGCAGCAACTGTATCGTGAGGTCGTTATGTTTCTGATAATCGCTTTTTTAGGCGGCATGATTAGCCTGCTCAGCCCGTGCACGCTTCCCGTTATTCCTCTGCTGTTCGCCGGCTTTCAGGGGCAGCGCAAACACATTCTGGCGCTTCTGGCGGGAATGATAGTGATGTTCACGTTTGTGGCGATGGTAGTAACGGTTGCCAGTGACTGGATCGCTGACGCCACCGTTATCGGTCGCTGGATTGCGCTGCTGGTACTGAGCATTGCCGCCCTGGCCCTGATCTTCCCGCAGTTCGCTCAGCGCATTGCCAGCCCGGCGGTCAGCGCGGGGAACGTTCTTTACACCCACAGCGTTCAGCGACACGGCATGTTTTCGGCTTTTCTGGCAGGGCTGGCCGTTGGACTTCTGTGGTCCCCCTGTGCAGGACCGATTCTCGGGGCGATCTTCGGCATTAACATTACTGGCCACTCGGCCATCGCAACCGGAGCGCTGTTAGCCGCTTACGGCAGTGGGTGCGCGTTGATGCTGGGGCTGCTTGTCGCGGGGGGACGTAAGCTGATAACCCCTCTGAGAGCCAAATCCGCATTGATGGAGCGTCTGCGTCAGGGCGCAGGGGTGATGATGTTAGCCGCCGTGGCTTTCAACGCCTCAGGAATGACGTCGGTCCTGAAAGGCGCCAGCGGTATTACCGACCAGCTGGAAAACGCTCTCTTGAGCCTTGCGCAACCAACCTCCACGCAGGTGAAACTGCGACCGATCGCTGACGCAATGCCGAGCAGCCAGCTACCGACATTAAGCGGCGGTACGGGCTGGGTAAACGGTGACCCTGTCACGTCTAAGGCCTTGCGGGGGAAAGTTGTGCTTATCGATTTCTGGACCTGGGACTGTATCAACTGCCAGCATACCCTTCCGCATGTTCGAGACTGGGCGAAGAAATATGAGTCACAAGGTCTGGTGGTGATTGGCGTCCACACCCCTGAATACCCCTGGGAAAAGCCGTTATCATCGGTGAAAAACGCGGTCAACGAATGGCAGTTGCCGTACCGCGTAGTGACGGATAATAACTACAAAATCTGGAGCGCGTTCGGTAATCAGTACTGGCCAGCACATTACTATTTCGATGCGAAAGGGCAACTGCGTTACACCTCGTTTGGCGAAGGCAACTACGACAAGCAGGAGGCTGTAATTCAGCATTTGCTCAAGGAAGCGCGTTCCTGATTCGGCTTACGGAACCCGCTGAGCAACCATAAACAGGCGCGGAAAAGCCAGCAGTATCTGCCCGTTCTCCTGGAGCGGATACTGCTCTTCCAGCAGCTCGAGGTAGCGTTTCAGAAAGTTTTGCTGCTCGCTCTCGTTGAGATCCTGTAGCCACGGCCGTAACCCCGTCGCGCTGACCCAGTCAATAATCGCCTGATGAGAGCTCATCTGATGAAAGTAGGTGGTGCGCCAGATATCCACGTCGCATCCCGCGTCCGTCAGAATATCATAGTAGGCATGAATACCCGGCAGCTGCTCGCGGCCACGATCGGGGTAGCCCTGTTCCCAGGCAACTTCACGCATCAGGGCGTGCGTCGGCTCAAGCCAGTTGTCAGGCATTTGTATCGCCAGCACGCCGTTTAACTGGAGCAGTGAAACCAGATGCGGCAGAAGGTGGTAATGGTCCGGGATCCATTGCAGGGAAGCGTTGGCGTAGATCAGGCTGAGAGGCTGGTCAGGTTTGTAGTGACGGATATCCGATTCAACAAAGTGGCAGTCTGGCATGGCCTGTCGGGCTTCCTCCAGCATCGCCGGGGAGTTATCCACACCGGCTATCTGCGCTGAAGGCCAGCGTTGTTTCAGCAGCGCGGTGCTGTTGCCTGGCCCGCAGCCCAAATCCACGCCAGAGGTTATGTCAGCAAGCGGCACCCGGGCCAGTAACTCAGCGGCGGGACGTGTGCGTTCTGCGCTGTATTGTAGATATAGAGAAGGATCCCAGTCGGCCATTTTCGCATCTCCATGTTGAGGTGTTCAGCAAGAATAGCACAGGCAAATACCTGCGCAGGGGCAGGTATCCGGATAAACGTGATATTATAAAATGCCTTTCAGGGCCACGTGATAAAGCAGCATGATGGTTTTACCGTCGACGATCTGGCCATTCTCGATGCCACGAAGCGCGTCGTCCAGCGTCATTTCCAGCACGTCGATATCTTCCCCCTCTGCTTTAACGCCGCCGCCCGCGCTGGTCCGATCCTGCGGGTGATATTCCGCCAGATAGAAGTAGAGTTTTTCGGTAACGGAGCCCGGGCTCATATAGGCCTCAAAAATTTTCTCTACGCGCGTCACCTTATACCCGGTTTCCTCTTCCGCTTCGGCCTTAATCCGGCTTTCCGGGTCAAGTTTATCGAGCAACCCGGCAGCCGCCTCAATGAGATCCTCTTCGTGACCATTGATAAACACAGGGAAACGAAACTGACGTGTAAGAATGACTGTTTTGCTGTCGCGATTATAGAGCAGGATCGTCGCGCCATTCCCGCGGTCATACACTTCACGCTCTTGCCGCTGCCAGTCACCATCGCTGCGCTGGAGGTCAAAAGTGTATTTTTTCAGGTTATACCAGTTGTCGGACAACGTTTCGCTGTTGATGATGCGTATATCTGCACGTTTTGATTGCACGTTTGGCTCTCCTCTCGTAGAGTATGCATCATAAACAGCATTTTCGTGTAATTACAATAATTATCGTGCAACATCAGGAATAATTCATGCTCACAAGTCAGCGTAAACAGTTGATTCTGGAAAAGCTGGAGGCGGAAGGCCAGGTCCAGTCAACTGCGCTCAGCCTCTTTTTCTCGGTGTCTGAGGACACTATCCGCCGGGATCTACGTGAACTGGCGGCAGAAGGGCGTTTGCAGCGTGTCCACGGCGGCGCGCTTCCGGCATCTTCAGCGATTGCGCCTTTTGCCGAGCGTCAGTCCGTTAAAATGGATGCAAAAAAACGCGTGGCACGTCGGGGCGCGCAGCTCATTTCACCGGGGCAGGTGGTGATCATTGATGGCGGGACGACCACCTCAGAACTTATTACCTTCTTGCCGCCAGATTTGCGGGTAACCGTGGTGACGCACAGCCCGGGTATTGCATTGGGGCTGGTCAACCATCCGTGCATAGAGGTGATCCTGATTGGTGGTCGTTTGTATAAACACTCCATCGTCACGGTCGGCGCGGCCGCAATTGAAGGCATCAATAATATTCATGCGGATCTGTTTTTCATGGGTGTCACCGGCGTGCATCCTGAGGCCGGGCTGACCACCGGAGATTATGAAGAAGCGTGCATCAAACGTGCATTTTCCGGCAGAGCGGCGGAAACGGTAGTACTGGCCTCACCGGAAAAGATCAACACGGCCTCGGCGTTCGTGATTGGCGACCTGTCGCTGGTGAATACGCTGGTTGTTGAAAACACAACGGATGAACGCTGGATGAGCGCCATGAAAGAAAAGGGCGTTGCGGTGATCGCCAGCCAGTAAATATCCGCTTTTTTGCCAGCCTGACTGCGTGGCTGTCAAACAGACAAAGGTTATCCATCACGCAGATTCCTAGACTAAGGCTTTCATCTGTTTAAGGAAAAGCCATGAAAGCGATCTCCATTCTGGCGTATGGCGCGGACCCAACCGCGCAACGCCTGGCAACATCCGCCATTCAGCAGGCCATAAATAGTGCTCAACAGAACGATGTCATCGTTATTCCGCAAGGCCGTTTTCTAACCGGAGCGTTGTTTCTGAAAAGCGGTGTTTCACTTCGCCTGGACGCTGGCGCACAGCTCGTTGGAAGCCAGGATCTGGCTGATTATCCCCTGATAAATACCCGGGTGGCCGGCATTGATATGCGCTGGCCGGCAGGCATTATTAATATCATCGATTGTGAAAACGTCAGCATTACCGGTACAGGCACGATAGACGGGCAGGGTGCAATTTGGTGGCAACGCTACTGGGGCGATGACGAGCGCAGCGGCATGGTCGGCGATTACAGCGCAAGAGGATTGCGCTGGGTTGTTGATTATGACTGTCAGCGCCCGCGCAATATCCTGGTCTTTGAAAGCCAGAGCATTCTGCTGCGTGATTTTACCAGTCGGGAGTCCGGATTCTGGAACATGCACCTCTGTTATTCGCGCCATATCGCGATTGAGGGCGTGCAAATCAGCAATTCTGCGGGGCCGAGCACCGACGGGATTGACGTCGACTCCTGCGAACAGGTGCGGATTGAACGCTGCATTGTGTCCTGCAATGACGACAATATCTGCATCAAATCAGGACGAGGACGCGAAGCGGCGCAAAAAGCTCGTGCCGCGCGGGATATAGTGATTCGAGGATGTACGCTGAATAAGGGATCCGGGATCACACTGGGGAGTGAAACTTCAGGTGGCATTGAACGCGTCCTGATAGAAGATAACGCGTTTAACGGAACGGGTGTCGGGTTTCGCATTAAATCTGCTCGCAACCGGGGCGGATTTATCCGTGATATCACCGTACAAAATCTACGGCTTACGGACGTGCGTTTTCCGGTGCTGATCCAGCTGAACTGGTTTCCGCAGTATAGCTATGGCGACCAGAGCAATTTATCTGATAAACCAGAACACTGGCGCAAACTGGCTGAAGGTGTTGAGGGCGAAGCCGGTCTTACTGCGGTGAGCGGACTGACGATTAAAAATATGACGGCGCGTCGATCAGACAGCAAATGCTTTTCGCGGGCATTTTTCATCGAGGGATATCCGGAGCGTCCTGTGGTTGGGTTAACGCTGGAGGGGATTTTGATTGACGCGTCAGAGTTCGGGAAAATTTCTGGTGTGGATGGGCTGCGCTTTAAGGATGTACAGGTGACTGCCGTGGAGATCACGCAAGACCGTAACGACAGTTATGAACGTTGATGGCACAGAACAGAGGTACATGATGCGCGGAATGAGCAGAACAAGGATGGGTCTGAACTGGCTGGATTTACTCGTATTCAATCTATGTCAAAGCTCACTGGAATTGTCTAATCACTGGCTCGTTAGAAATGTCTATATGTTGAAAAGTCTGCTTAGTGCCCCGATTAATGCAGGAGAGTTATGAAAGCGAAGGTTTGTTGCGTTTAGTAGTAAGGTTACGGCAATAATCCCTTTGAAGGGTAAGGGCTTAAAAGGGAAGGATGACCGCACACGCAGTTTTATGAGAAAAGTTGAAAAAGCCCTGATAAACAGGGCAGTGTTTCAATGAGGAAAAACAAACAAAGGGTAATAATCAGGGCATCCATGCTTAGCGCATGGTCAGGCCACCATCAATCGAAATTGACTGACCTGTTACGTAGGACGACGCATCACTGGACAACCAGAGGACCGCATCGGCGATTTCTTCCGGATTACCATGACGCTGCAACGGAACGGCTTTCACCATGGCTTCCAGGGCTTCCTTCTGACCCGATGCGACCATCGCATCGACCATTGGCGTCCAGATAAGACCCGGGCAAACTGCATTCACACGGATGTTCCGGCTGGCATATTCAAGTGCTGCACTCTTGGTCAGGCCCAGCACACCGTGCTTCGCGGCGTGGTAGTTCGCACGTTCTGCGCCGCCCACAATTCCGCCGATAGAAGAACAGTTAACGATAACACCACTCTCCTGCTTGCGCATCTGCTGAAGCTCATACTTCATACATCCCCACACGCCCCGGAGGTTCACGGCATTAACGCGATCAAAGTCCTCCACGGTGGCGTCCGCGATTTCAACAAGTTTATTCTGGACACCGGCATTATTAAAAGCGATATCCAGACGGCCGTAAGTGGAAACAGTGAACTGAACCATCGCTTCGACTTCATCAAGGTTTGCCGCATTGCAGGTAAACGATTTAGCTTCAAAACCACGGGAAATCAAATCATTTGCGGCTTTATTTACCAGCTCAGAATTAATATCCGCTAACACAACGGCAGCGCCCGCCTCGGCATAAGCACGTGCAGTTGCAAAGCCAATACCGGATGCGGCACCGGTAACCAGCGCAACTTTATTATTCAGTGAAAGATTCATAATTTTTTCCTCTTAATATTAAGTCAGCAGAATGACCATCCGCCTAATTCAGGCCTTTATTCTGCTTGTTCACATATACCTGCGTGAGGTTATGATTAAAGGTTTTTGCTAAAGAACTCTGCCAGTTTATTTAAGGCAGGGTTAACAAATTGTGGCTTGTCATATAAATCAAAATGTGAAGCACCAGGAATAATAACCAGCTCCTTCGGCTCTTTCGCTCTGTCATAGGCCTGCTGGCTGAATTTTCTTGTTTCAGCTTTTTCTCCGGCAATTAACAGCACCGGACGGGGGGAAATCAAATCCATATGCTCCAGTGGATAGTAGGCCATATGGAGTCCGGGGCTCGTGACGACATAACGGTTATGGGCATTCGGATGCGCGCCTCTCGGTGTCAGGTAATAATCGGTCGCCTCCCGGACAAAGTTAGGCGTACTGGCATTTAACGTATCCCGGGAAGGCAGTAACTGCTGAACCAGCACCGGCGCACCGCTGGCCTCTTTGTTCAGTTGTTCATCCACGCTTTGCATTAACTTCGTTCTGTCGCTTGCCGTAACCGGCAGGCCTTCAATACCATTGCGGGTCGCATCGCCAATGTCGTAGGTGACGACACCGGCAACAGCCCTGACGCGTAAATCATTCTGCGCTTCGTGCAGCGTATAGCCTCCACCGGCACAGATCCCCAGAGTACCAATGCGGCTGGCATCAACCTGCGGCAGACTGGCAAGATAGCCTATGGCGCTGCGGATATCCTGTACGCGATCGGACGGATTTTCCAGGTCACGCGGCAACCCACCGCTTTCTCCATAATGCGACGCATCGTAAGCCAGCGTAATAAATCCACGCTTTGCCAGCTGCTGTGCGTAAAGCCCGGACGTCTGTTCCTTCACGCCGCCCCAGGGATGAGAGACTACAATCGCCGGATATTTTCTGGCGCTGTCATAATCAGACGGGAAATATAAATTGCCCACCATGATGATGTCGCCATTTTTAAATGTCACTTTTTGCGACCCCAAAACATTGACACCCTCTGCAACAGTTGAAGGAATTTTTTGAGCAGCTATAACAGAGCCTGCCGCCAGCAGTGAAGCACACAAAAGAGACACCTTAATTAAGGACATAGCATTACCTCATTGATGATGATTGACAGTAGCTACTGTATAAATTGAAAACGCAACCTGAACCACATGGAATATATTCAAACACACTCGACTTTATTTTTTCAGGCGTCCATAGCCAGCCGGAGAATATCAATGGTGATATAATCTCGTGGCAGACAGATAAAAACTTTATTGAAGAGTAGCCAGTGGTTAATAATGTACATGACACGGGCTCAGTTAACCACCCAGCCTCGTTTCTTGCATTCATAAATGAAATTCATTAATGACCGTGATATCTTATCCACATAATCTGGAGACACTGTCGTCGTCCGGAGGGACACACAGCCGGTGAGAGAGGAAGATGGCAAGAGAAGGGTTCAGTGAATTAATCGCACTCATTGCAGTTGCCCAGACGGGCAGTTTTACTCGTGCAGCGGCTCAGCTGGGAGTCACACAACCTGCTCTCAGCGCAAGCATACGCGGGCTTGAAGAACGGCTGGGAGTGCGTCTTGTACTGCGCAGTACACGAAGTGTTGCGCTCGCGATGGCGGGTCAGCATCTCGTCGATCGTCTGGTACCGGAGTTTGAGCAGATCACGAATGAGCTGGAATCGCTCAATGACTTACGCGACAAACCTACCGGTACGCTGCGCATTACCGCCATTGACTACGTGATACGCTCGGTTCTGTGGCCCCGGTTAACCCCTTTTCTGAAACAGTATCCGGACATTACCGTTGAGCTTATCAGCGAGTATGAAAGCGTTGATATTGCGGCCCGGGGATATGATGCCGGTGTCCGGTTTGGGGCCGATCTGGCCCAGGATATGATTTCCGTTCGTATCAGTGCAGATGTTAAGAATGCGGTTGTTGGTTCAGCAGAGTATTTTACGCGCCACCCGATCCCGCAACATCCGACCGAACTGAGCCAGCACAGCGGGGTTCGTTTACGTATGTCCACATACGGTGGGTTGTATGACTGGGAGTTTATTGAAGGCAATCGTGAGTTCAGCGTCAAAATCAACGGGCCGGTAATATGTAATAACGTTTACGACATACTGGAGGCAGTCAGACGGGGTTTCGGTCTGGCTTATCTCCCGCTGGATATGGTACAGCCATTGCTTGACAGCGGAGAACTGGTTTCTGTGCTCCAGGAGTGGTGCCCTCTCTGGCCAGGGCTGCACCTTTACTACCCAAACCGGCGACAGCATTCCAGAGCCATGAGCCTGATGGTGGAGGCTCTCCGCTTTCATGCGAATGACTGAACCGGACGTCACTGTCAGCCCTTAAAACCAGAGCAGTGGATAACCACTTCATGTTATTAAACAGATTTTCTCCAGAGAACAGGTGACGAACCATGTCAGGCGAAATATTCCGGGATCTTATCGCATTTATTACCATCGCCCGGCACAGAAGTTTTACCAGAGCGGCCGCTGAGCTTGGCGTTTCGCAATCAGCATTAAGCCATACCATTCGCAATCTGGAAGAGCGGATCGGGCTGCGTCTGTTGATAAGAACCACACGCAGCGTTTCGCCGACGGAGGCCGGTAAAAGGTTGCTGGAACGCGTGTCGCCCAGGCTGGATACGATTGCCAGTGAGCTGACCTCCATCAGGGATTTGAGCCACACCATTGCGGGCACGGTGAGAATGACGGTCTCAGATTTTGCCTATAAGACTTTTGTATGGCCACGCCTCAGCGAAACGCTGCGCCATTATCCGGACGTCAGGCTTGAACTCTCTCTTGATGCAGCACTGACCGATATTATTACGGAGAGATTTGATGCCGGTATCAGGGACGGTGATTCGCTGGGCAAAAATATGGCATCTGTGCGTATCAGCCCGGATTTACGTTATTCAGCAGTTGCCTCTCCTGGTTATGTTCAGGATAAAGGACTGCCGCCTTCACCCGGTGATTTGGCTCAGTATTCCTGTATTAATACCCGCTTTACGCCTGGGGGAAGCACAACGCCATGGATACTGAAGGAAAATGAAACCGGGCAGATTTTCCGGCCTGCGGGCCATCTGGTCTTTAATTCATATTATGCTGCAATGGATGCGGCGCTGGCGGGTTACGGAATTGCCTTTTTACCGGAGATACTCAGCCAGCCATGGCTGGATTCCGGAAAACTTCTGCCGATCCTGCCTGAATGGTGGGCAGAACGACCGGGTTTTTATATTTATTATCCGGGGGAACGTCAGATGTTGCCTGCGCTCTCCATGATTGTTGAAACGCTGCGGTATGAGCCGCCAGTATAATTCCATTTCTGCTCAGAATCGCCTGACCCGGGAAGCAGTGAACGGCCAAGCTTATCCACCTGGCCGTTACAAAGAGCCTTCGTCCCCGGAGCACATGCCCGAAATACGCCTGATAGCCGGATGTGCAGGTGTGCGGCAGTTCCGATCAAGTCTTTCCCGACGCCACAGCACACGCTGAAGGATTATTCTGCATTCTATGGCCCGTGCAGATGTCTGCCATAGTATTCAGCTCATTTTTTTGTCCCAAAAATCTCCTCAGAACGTGATTGCAGTATCTTCAATGCTTCAAGCATATCGTCACCGTTAAGCGAACGCTGGGATTTATTCTCCGTTGGTTTTCTCCGTCTCCGCGAGGGGCCATCTCCGGCAGGGAGTGCCTGCGAACGGTTATTATCGCGTTTATCCTGAACAAGCTTGATAAATTCAAGTGTCCGCCCGAGGCGTTTGTTGTCCACGATAGCGCCCTGGTCGATTTCCTGGAGTCGATCATAGGTGGAGTAGGGAAGAACAGCGCCGTTAAGGCGGAGTTCTTTATGTCCATCCGGGTAATGCCAGACCTCAATATATTTTCCGATAGCCCTCCGGCTTAACTCACTGTCTGCAATGAGATAGAGCACTTTGTCATACTGCACTGTCAGGGATTTTGAAACACGGCGCGGTTCCCGCCATGTGAAAAATGTGGTCAGATCATCATCAGTTTCAAGTGGCCGGTGAACATCAAAGTCATGCCGGGGTGCTTTGCCAAAGCGCCGGTTGTAATCGGTCATAAACTCATCAGCAAAATCATTGGCTGCATCCACTGAGGAAATGCCCCTGAGCCGGAGCTCCTTTACCAGGCGATCCTGAAGCGTCAGATGGGCCCGTTCCACACGGCCTTTGGCTGAGCTGGTATTGGCGCAGATAGTCTGGATGTTCAGTTCGTGCATCGCACGGCCAAACTGGGTATAACCATCGCCACCGGTAGCGTTTTTATTGTTGATTCTGAAGACGCTGGCTTTATCGCTGTACAGCGCCAGGGGTTTGCCATGCTTCTCCAGATAGCCCCGCGTGGCTTCAAAATAGGTGAAAGTCGATTCCGATTTCACGAAACGGAGTTGCATCAGGCGGCTCGTCGCAGCATCAACGTAGACCAGGGCAGTACAGGCAGGCGCACGGTTCTCGAACCAGTGATGGTCGCAACCATCAATCTGGATCAGTTCGCCGCAGCAAGCCCGGCGATAGCGTGGCTGCTGAATTTTTGGCGCACGTTTCTTGCGGGGAACCCAGAGCCCGGTTTTTATCATAAGCCGTCTGAGCGTTTCCTTACCAAGAACAATACCGTGATTTTCAGCGAGCTTTTCCCGCGCCAGTGTGGGGCCAAAATCGGCATAGCGTTCACGGATGATATTCAGGGCCTGATCAGTCAATGATGCGGGAAGCAGGCGATTTCCGGTGCGGCCACGACTCTGGTTATTCATGCCCAGTGGCCCGGACTGACGATAACGTTTCAGCAGACGGCTGCAATGGCGCGGCGTGATACCGAGCATTTCGGCTGCCTGACCAGGACGCAGGTTGCGGTCGATGACATCCTGAAGGATTTTGAGGCGGTTGATTTCTTTCACGGTGAACATCCCGGTGTCATGTATAACCACAGAAAACTCCTCATCAGGAAAAGTGAGTTGTTGACTAGGCATACAGGTCTGAGAACTATAGCCTGGACATTCCTAAATGAGCCACAAATAGACATTATCATTGAGCCCCTGCACCGTAGTGCGCATAATGTATATTATGTTAAATTCGGTGAGTTTATTCTTTAGTTCATGAGTTCCTCTCTTTCAGGAGCTTACCGATGAATCAGTCGGTTGCCTAAACTGACGATGAAGGTTATGGTTTACCCCTTCCCTTTCTCGCTACTGCGGAAGCCTGAGAAACAGTGTCCGTTCCTGAGTCTGCGATGCTTTAAAACCATGGTGGATATAAAACGCTTTGGCGTCCTCAGTGAGTGCATGAACCATGATCGCCCGCACCCCAATATTCTCTGCTACCCGATAACAGCGTAAAACCGCATCCTGGAGTAAATCGGCTCCCAACCCATTTCCGCGTATTGAGACATCGACAGCCAGACGGGCAAGAATAATCACGGGAATGGGATCCGGCATGTTACGCCGCAAATTACCTGTCGCTTCCGTATGGTTAACGCTGCCGGTAGCCAGAGAGTAAAATCCCGCGACCTGCTTTGTGCCCGTTTTACAAACGACAAACGTTCGCGCTGCGCCAAGCGCCTGGTTTTTCAGACCTCTTTGTTTTAACCATTCGTCAAGCACGGCCTCTCCACTGACGAACTCCGCCAGTTGATGGACGCTGGATAAGGGCTCTGGGGGGGTTACACGTCCCACTGAGGTTTCCTTGCCAGCAGTTTTTCTATGGCAGGATCGTCGGCGACCGGGGCATCAAGCATATCAATGAACTCTGCATACTGTTCATCGTTAAAATTGAATACACGCCGATCGAGGATCACATTTTCGGCTGCCTGACAGGCCATCTCCAGAATGAAGTCAGTACGTGATTTATGGAGGATCTCTGCGGCGGCATCGATAAGCGCCCGCTGGGATTCTTTGGCTCTAAGATTGAGTTGAACATCTGATTTCATGGGTATACCTCTTGTATAGCAATTGCTTTACAAGCATAGCATAAGCGGCGCGTATAGCAATCGCTATACAGGTCCCTTAATCATGTCTGACTTCTTCACTCTGCATATCGCAAGAATTTGCTCTCTCAGCCAGCGGTGCGCGGGATCGCGTTCCATTCTTGGGTGCCACATCTGTGATACCGTAATTAGACGGCTTTTGAACGGCAGCTCGAAAACCTGTACCTGGTCCGTTACCTGCTGATTGAGTAAATAGAGCGCGGGTATCATGGCGATAAGATCCGATGCCACCGCCACGGACAGCGCCGTCGGAAATCCCGGTACGACGCTCGCGATTTTACGTTTTGTTCCGAGTTCGGCCAGCGCATCGTCAACGGATCCGTGCAGTGCACCCTCGGGTGACGCTACCACATGGCCCCAGGCGACATAATCCTTCACCCCTATTTCTGCCTGCTTAGCCAGCGGATGCCCCTTACGCACGACGCCCACAAACCGATCCTCAAACAGTCGTTGAAGCCGTATTTCAGGCCCCATATTACTCTGGACGCCAATCTCCAGATCAACCAGCCCTTCCCGAAGATAGCGCGATGTTTTTTCCGGCTTAGGCGCAAAGCGTATACAGACGTCCGGCGCGGCGTCGGCCACAGCCGCTATAAGCGCAGGCCCAAACGCCACCACAAAACCATCGTTTGCCCTGATGGTAAAAAGTCGCGCCAGACTTCGCGCGCTGAACGTTTCAGTTGAGGGCTGTAATACCGCCCTGGCCTCGTGCACTGCACGCCTGGCACGGTTCCGGGTCGCTTCGGCCCACGGGGTCAGTACCATGTTACGTCCGGCGCGCACCAGAATCGGGTCGCCAGTGACGTCGCGTAACCTGCTTAATGTCCGGCTCATTGCCGAGGTGCTGAGGTTCAGACGACGTGCCGCGCCTGCCACGCTCGCTTCGCTCAGCAATATGTCGAGTGCTATCAACAAATTAAAATCGGGTTCGGACATCTCCTTCCTCCCTGCATATTCAGATAAGGCGTTTCATGCAACGATAAAGTGTAAATGGTGCGCCTTCCGCCCTGCAAAAGCCATCTTTATAGTTTTGTCATCCACACACTCTTCTCTAAGGACAACAAGATGATGCTTTTTTCCAGCCAACCCGGGGACGATGGACTGCCTGGCCCGACGCGCGCACGGGTGATGGCCGCGATAATGACCACCACGTTAATGGGCGTGTTTGATGGCACCATGATCAACATTGCCCTGCCCTCCATGGCTCAGGAGATGCAGGTGCCAGCCAGTTATGCCGTCTGGTTCGCCAACGGGTATCTGCTGGCGGCTGCAATGACGCTGGCGATATTCGCGGCGCTTGCGGCCCGCCTGGGTTATCGCCCCGTATTTCTGGCAGGCCTGACGACCTTTACCCTGACATCGCTGGGTTGCGCGCTGGCGAAAACGCCCGAAGTGCTTATCGGTATGCGCGTGCTTCAGGGGATCGGCGGCGCAGCGACGCTGAGTATTGCTCCCGCGATACTGCGGTCCGTATTTCCCGGACGATTGCTTGGCCGCATTCTGGGTTTGCACGCCCTGCTCATCGCCTCCAGCTCCGCTATCGGCCCGGTATTGGGCGGTGCGATCCTTCACACCCTGAGCTGGCAATGGCTTTTTGCGATAAACGTTCTTCCCGGCACCCTCGCCTTGCTGCTGGCGGTCAAATCGCTGCCGCGGGATGCGGTTCGAAAGCAAGCGCCCTTTGACACCCTGGGCGCCATATTGTCGGCGCTGCTGTTGGGTTCGACGATCGTGGCGGCGAACAGCCTCCAGGATGCTACGTATCACACAGGTAGTCTTTGCTGGACGGTTCTCGCTGCGCTGAGCGGCATGGCTTTTATCTGGCAGATCCGCCGCACGGATAACCCCTTACTGCCGCCAGCCATATTTAAAAATGAACGTTTTACCCTCGCGGCCTTAACGTCGATGATTGCTTTTGTCAGCCAGGGTATCACCTTTATTGCGCTACCCTTCCTGTTTCAGAGCGAATACGGCTACAGTCCGGTGATTTCTGCCCTGCTATTTACGCCGTGGCCGCTCGGGATCGTGCTGATTGCGCCGCATGCAGGCCGGTGGGCGGACACGATTTCAGCCCCGGTGATTTCAACCCTGGGGCTGACGATTTTTGTCGTCGGTTTGATTCTGCTGGCAACGTTACCCGCCAGCCCTTCGATGTGGGATATCTGCCTGCGAAACCTGGTTTGCGGGATGGGATTTGGCTGCTTTCAGAGTCCCAATAACCGGGAAATGCTCTCAAACGTTAGTCGTGACTATGCGAGCTATGCATCCGGTGTGTTATCCATTATGCGCACGTTCGGGCAGTGTCTGGGGGCCGCCGCTGTGGGCGTACTGCTGGCGACAAATGAGAGAGCAATTCATGCTGCACTGTGGATCGCTGCGGCGGCTTCTGCGGTAGCGGTCATCGTCAGCGCGAGCCGACTGCGTAAAATCACTCATCCTGCGGAAACAGGTTGAGCGAGCAAAAGCTCCCGGGTCGCATCTTCAAAATTAGGGCGCGGCCCGTACACCACTTTTACATGCTGTAATTCATTAATGATTTCATTACTGATGTCGTGACCATAATCCACTGTAGAGGCGCTATCTTTATTGAAAACGACCGAATAGTGATGATCTATTCTGTATTTTTCAACGGTATCAGATATGACTCGCTGGCTTATATGCCGCAGGCGACCCTGCTCTGCCCGCAGTTGCGTGTTTTTACTCATATCATCGATCGCTTTCATTTCACGGCGCAAGGGTTCTGGCAGAGCGTAATATTTTTTCTCAACTTCAAGCGCGGATTTTTTAGCTAATGCGAGAAGTATTTCGTTCTGCTTTTTTTCCTGTGCCAGTAACGGTGATTCACGCAGGATCCGCTTGTAAGAAATACATGCAACCCCTTTTTGTCCGGCGTGAGGCTTAAGGTGACCGTTAAAAGAATATAATCCTACAAGACACACAAAAATTAACAGAATGACTGAAAAGCGTGGCTCAGACCGTTTAGTAATCATTGTCAGTTCCACCGAATAAATAGGGTCGCAGAGGAAATGTACACGACAGAAACACATAACGGTAGCGCAGAGGTGTACAAAAATAAACCGCAGCGCTACCCCCTGTCATGATCAAAGGTATCAATTATATTTAAGGGTGATTGTCCCAGTGGCATTTGCTTGCCCTGGCGTGACAACGTCACTGGTTTTGTAATACCACGCTTTAAAACGTAAGGTTTCAGACTCTCCGGCCCCGCCTGTATTTGCCGGATCGCTATAGGTGGTTGCGGAGCCGATATCAGAAATCGCGGTACCATCGGCACCAAGCCCACTGCCTTGTGATGCGGCTTTTACACGACTGGAATTAAAAGCTTGTACCTCCTGACCAATGGCCCAGTAGGTAAAACTGCGTAGCGCCGGTTGATAGGCTGATATCACGACCCCCACACCGGTCGCCGTTGTACCCGATTCAGTCTGGTCTAAGGCAATCACTGAGCCATTATCATTGTCGCCCTCGGCAAGCGGCCCGTTGATGGTCATGGTCACGTTGGTACCTGGCTGACAGCTCAGACCAACATCCTGTTCGGGTCCTTCCACCATCTTAAGATTATCAAACGCAGAGGTATCCACATCGCCCATATTAAACAGCAGGGAAGAAACGGATGCTGAGCATCCCATCGCATAGACTTCTATCTGCGTATTTGACAAATAGACTTCTGACGCATTATCACCGTTATCCGAACTGCTCTGCCCTTCACGAAATTCCACCGTCGCCAGTTTGCCGCTCTCAAGGGCCAGATTACCGCTCGGGATTGTACCCCCCGTCGCAATCAACTGCACACGATAGGCCGAGCCCGCCAGCGTATGGCTGCTCTCGCCATCGCCGGACTGCCATGAGTTATCAACCGCACGTTCATAATCATACGGACCGGCCTGGTTAAGCGTGTAGGTCTTAATGCCGATACCCGGTATCGTGGTCGGGTAGATATTATCTCCTACCGGCGACGCCGATGCTAAATGAGTCGGGTTATAATGAAATCCTACGTAATAATCCCTGCTACAGTTTTTAATCGTGACATCCCCATCCGTCCCGCTGATATATCCGGAATCGTATAACACTTCGCCAAAGGTATAATTTTTCGCACTGACCAACAGTTTCGAGGGTAATGGGATCGTCGTAACGGTAACATCATCGCCGTTATCCCGGTTACAGGCTGCATGACTTAATAGTGGGACTGTCCCCAGCAATAACACCAGATAATATAAATATTTTGACATGAAATTAGTCTGCTCACTTAAGCTCAGTTATAAACAACATTCAATGTAATCGCACTGCTGAATGCACCCGGTGTTGGGGTCCCATGTGGGGTATACATTCGGGCAGTAAAAGTCATCGCGCCGGTTTGGTTTTCGAGCGCAACCGGGTAGCTCACGCCGTTGGCCAGCGCGACACCGCTGATGGGATGTTCGTGATCACGGATAAACAACTGAAGGCCGACATCGGTCGCGCCGCCTGCATCTGCCGCCACCTGATTGGCGTAAATGACAGAAGCATAAGCCGGATCTTCAGCGTAAGGTGCGCCTGTAAAGGTAACCGTTGCCTGGCTTAACCCTGCGGTGCAGCTGTCAAACGCGATGGTCACTGGCACATTTCCTGTGTTCCCCCCCGCTACGGCAAAGTCTTTCCAGTAATATTTCCCGAGGTCGACTGCCTCCGGTTTGGTGACGTTACATGAGCCATCAATAATGTTTCCGGTGACATGGAACTCAATATCATTGCGATCGGTGTACGCCATTGCCGGCGACACGCTCAGCATGAATACCATTCCCGGGCCGATGAGCGATTTAAGGCCGGAACGGAGAATAATGAAGCGTGACATTAATTTGCTCCCGATACGGGATGGCAAACCCCGTTGATGAATAAAATATCGGCCTCTGTTTTAGCGCCGGCAAGTGTGTAATCAACGGCGCACTGCTTGTTCGCCGTCTCCCCCCACTTAACAATTAACCGCCCTTTCCCGGCGAGCCCGACGAGATACACTTCCCCGCCGTCGCCAACAATACTGCTGCGCGTGTCATCCGACTCGCCGCTGGTTTGTGTTACTACTGCGCCAAACGGCACCGGTTTACCGTTGTAGGTCAGCGTCATCATCGCCTTTTGTCCAATCCAGGTGTTGTACTTCACGCGTACTACCGCCCCTTTGGTCGGCACCACGGTTTTGGCGATGTTATCAATGGCCGCAGAAGTATCGCTGGCATCCACTGTGTTGAGTGAGATCGAATTGCTGTGATACGGACGAACGTACGGCACAATGGCGTTACCGAAATAATCGGTATGAACGTTCGTCTGCCCGTTGATCGGCATACCGGAAACACCCGGTGTTTCAACCAGCGCTACGCTATCGTTCAGCTGACGCGCCAGGGTGATACCGTCGCGATGCAGCACCATGCCCCCGCGCAGGCTGTAATTCACTCGTCGGCTGTAATCGTCGTAGCTATAGCCTGCGGACATATCGGCATAAGTACTTTGATAACCCACAGTGACATTGCCGTTAGTAGCTTCAGAATCGGCGTTATAGCCTTCTGAAACCTGCCAGTTCAGCTGGTTTTCCTGCATCGCGGTACCGGAAATTCCGATGTTGTGCGTGGTATCGCCGTTTTTACTACTGTTCATCGAATAGTTAGCCGAAACAGACCGGGCCGCTTCACTGTGGCTGAAGGCGCTGAACGGTACGCTCAGGTTAAGCGAGAAGACGTTATCGTCGTCGTAGTTATCGGAATCGTTATTGTAACCGCCATTGACGTTTTTAGAGTGGGCATAGTTCAGCGAGTACGACACCGGTCCAAGCGTGCTGCTGAAGCCCAGGTTCATGGAGTCCGCATGTTCACTGTTCCAGTAAGAGGCGTCGTACATGCTCAGTGACAGGGTGCCGAAAGGCAACGTCTGTGAGATTGTCACATCAAAACGGTTTCGCTCCCGGCCATTATCAATAGTGCTATTGCCCGGATCCCAGTCATTGAGGAAGTCCTGAAACGAAAGATAACCCCGGGTTGAAAATTTATAACCGGCGACGGCAATATCGGTGTTGGTCTGCTGAAGCGTCTTACTGTAGCGCACGCGATACGACTGGCCGCTATGGTGTTCCTGTTGTCGCATGTTGTCCGGCTGCGGGATATCCGCCCACGACTGGGAAATATCAAATGAGAGCGCTCCGGCGCTGCCCATATTAAAACCGGTTCCAGCAATCAGGTTGGAATAATTGTCTTCCGCCTGAATATAGCCGCCGTAAAGCGTGATCCCTTTTCCGACGCCCCAGGCCGCTGATCCCTGAATAAAGTTAAAATCCTCTGCACGTGAACCCGACCCGTCCTGACGGGTTTTGCCCGCCACCAGGCCATACTGCACCTGACCTTCACGTTGCAATACCGGCAGCGTGGCGTAAGGCACAATAAAGCTACTTTGCGTACCGTCGGACTCTTTGATCACCACCTGCAGATCGCCGGAGCTGCCGGTCGGATACATATCGCTGAATTCAAACGGCCCCGGCGGCACGGTAGCCTTATAAATGCTGTGACCGTTCTGGTATACCGTCACTTCGGCATTGCTGCGGGCTATACCGCGTATTACAGGGGCGAAGCCTTGCATGCTGTCCGGCTTCATATCGTTATCCGAGTACATCTGCACCCCGGTGAAACCGACGCTATCAAAAATGCCGCCGCGCGTGGTTCCTTGTCCCAGCACCAGCTGGCTTTTAAGAGATTTAATATCCCGTGAGGCGTAGGTATACACGGAATCCCAGTCATTTTCGGATTCGGAATGGGTATAGGTGGAATAGTTGCGAAAGCGCCAGGCGCCTACGTTCAGCCCCGGTTGCAGGCTAAGAAACTGATTACTGCTGTCGGTGCCGTTGCGTTGATGCAGATCCTGTTGACCTGAGACGCTGTAATTAAGTAAACCCGCCGTGATCCCTTCATCCCAGCGCTCCGGTGAAACATAACCCCTTGCGGTGTTAAATAAAGCAACCTGCGGCAGGATCAGGTCGAAACGCTGCTGCGCCAGATCGATTTTTTCGTCCGCGCCGGGGATGGTATACAGATCCACACATTCGCTGGCTTTTTCCTGTTCGCCAAAATAGTTATCGACACGAACGTTCCAGGCTTTCAGCTGAGTGACGTTTAAGCATGCCCCCGTGCGGTCTGACGTAGGGGCACTTTTCAACCGTCGAAAAGAGAGGGTTTTACTGTCTACCAGATTGCCGTTGATAAAAATGTCGACGTTATAGTCCCCGGGCGGCACCTCATCTTTGGCAAACAGACTGAGATCCATTGCTGGCACTTCTGCGCTGTCTGTTTCCAAAAGATGAGGGTTGAAATGTTCCTGCGCACGTGCGCTGAAAGAACTAAAGACAACACTGAGCCCGAGCCCTAAAGAAAGGACGTAGGTTTGTTTCACTTTTTCCATTGTAACCCTGTATCCGTGCGGGAGACTTACGGTGTCGATTAATATGAGGTGACTTTGTCCGGGCCTTTCACGCCATAATCATTAATAAGCGACCAGGTTACTTTGCCGTGAGGTGACATAACACCTTCAGAAATACTCAACGTGGAGAATGGCGCGACAAAATACTGTCCGCTTAACGCCTGGTGATTAATTTCAATTCGTGAGAAGTTCATATAAAAAGGTGTCGGGTTATTGACCTGTAAACCCTTCGCGGTCAGGTTCCACTTAAGCTTTTCCGCACTGGATTCTGGCGTCTGCCCCTGTAATGCTGCCGGACGGTAGATCAGCTTAATCTTTGAGTTGATTGCAATTTGCATCGTATTTTTACCTTCACTACCGTCGGTAGCGGGGATCCCTTTCACGTTCAGCCATAACAGCGATTCACGATCTTCCGGAACAGGTAAACCTGAACGCACAATACGAATTGACGCTTTTTTCCCGGCTTCCAGACGGAATAGCGGTGGCGTAATAATCATATTTTCTTTTTTTAACGGGCTGCCTTTAGCCGGGCTAATCCACGACTGTACCAGGTTAGTAACCTTGTCAGAGTTTTCAACGGACAAAGAGGCGGCCTGGCGGGAGCCGTCAAAAATAACCCGCGTACTCCCGGTAACAATACTGGCGGACGCGTTCAGGCTGGCGGCGCTGGCCACGCAAAAAATAACAGCGGCGATGGGTTTCATAATGCACTCACAAACTAAAAAGGAGGGTTTCCCCTCCTGCGGAATCAGTTATAACGGACGTTATAGGTAATAACAGCGTTAACATCGCCGGCAACGGCCTGCCCGGTGGCAATCATCTGCGCGGTATAGGTTTGACTCGCTGTGCCATCGGTGAAAGTAATAGGATCGTTATCTGCATTATTTTTGACGATGGTACCATTTGAGCCGCCCTGCTTGAGCTGAACGGCCACGTTGGTTGCCGCACCCAGCGTAGCAGTGTTTGCAAAATAGGATGGATCGGCTGCAACAGCATCAACAGGGCCTGAGAAGACAATATTTGCAGTCGTGCTGGTTGGGCAGTTATTCAGGTCGAACACAAACTGTTTTGGCGCGCCAAGGTCGCCTTTTGTAGCGAGGTCGGTTGCCGCCGTTGAGCCCAGATCAACGGTCGCATTTGCCGTGCCGCCATCAACGGCAATATCACAACCCTGATCGAGCACCGTTCCATTAAATGTGATAGTGTTAGAAGCCGTCGCCGCGCTCGCGCCACAGAAAGTCAGAATAAGCGTCGCACCAATTTTAGTCAGTTTCATTCGTTGATATCCCAATAGAAATAATAAATATCTTCATTTTTATTCCTGCTAGGACGAGACAATAACAAAGTAGCTCCCCTGAGCTCACAATGAATAATGCACCGTTTGTGACAAGGCAAATATAAACCCTCAGGCAGGAATTAGATTCGCAACATCAATAAACGACATCAGCAAACCCGAAGTAAGGTTACAAGAAAGTTACGGAGTTTCGTAAAATAAAGTAATTTAATTTTAGACAACCTTTTGTTATGGCCTGAATTGGCATTTTGTTAGCATTCGCGCTGTTTTTTCTGAGCAATAACGCCACCGGCAGTGTTGCTAGCAGCATATCCAGACTGACATATTTGAGCGAATGAGAACAATAGGCATGATCAACAAAAAAAACATAATCGCATTAACCCTTTGTGGCCTGATGATGGCAAGTGGCAGTGCGCTGGCGGGCCTTCCTTCTGGTGACAGCGACAATAATATTAATACCAACCCAGAGAACGATGCGGGGACTCAGGGCACGGGCGGCGTAGTCCATTTTACCGGTAAGATTACCGATGCATCCTGTAATATCACCACCGACTCAGCAGGGCAAACCGTTGAATTAGGCACCTGGGCTGCAAGCTACTTTGCCACCCAAAAAGAGACCACGCGCACGCCTTTCCAGATCTCAGTTGAAGGTTGCCCGGATTCCGTTAAAACCGTTGCCGTGTTGTTTGATGGTAACAAAGATGCGAATGATAATACCCTGCTGGGTTTAAATTCTTCCGTGGACAGCGATGGCAATACGGCGACTGGCGTTGCCGTTAAACTCTATGAAAGCGACCGTAACACGCAGATTAAAATTGGTGATATTTCTCAGAGTATCGACCTTGCCGAAGGGGAAGATTCAAAAACACTCAATTTCTACGCCAATTATAATGCCACCACCGATGTCGTCAGCACCGGAGAAGCCGACGCAGATGCCAATTTCCTGATGGTTTATAACTGATCGACTGATGATAAGCAGAGCTTTCTCTGCTTATCTTTTACCTCTACGGGGATCTGAAAATGAAGAAACTCACCGCGGCCCTGTTCTTTTATTCGCTCGGCATGAGTCTGTCAGCACACGCGGGGGTTGTGATGGGCGGTACGCGTGTTGTTTACCTTGAGGGGCAAAGAGAAGTGGCATTCTCCATTACCAATATGGAAAAAGAAACCCCTTATCTTATTCAGTCGTGGATTGAAAATATTGACAGTAAGAATAAAACCGCGCCGCCCTTTATCGTGACGCCTACGTTATTTCGTTTAGATGCGGAACAGAAAAACTCGCTGCGCATCAATTATCTTGGAACGCCATTACCCACTGACCGGGAATCTGTTTTTTGGCTTAACATCAAAAATATTGCCCCGAGCAAAAAAGCAAACAGCAACAAATTGCAGATTAACGTGAAGTCAAAATTCAAGTTATTTTTCCGTCCCACAGGGTTGAAAGGCAATGCCGAACTTGCCTACAAAAAATTAAAATTTAACTGTCGTAATAATACGCTTAGCGCACACAACCCCTCGCCCTGGTTTGTATCGTTTTACAAGGTCAGCGTTGGGAACACCGACGTTGAAATGCCGGGAATGATTGACCCCTTCTCCGATCGTCAATGGCACATTCCCTGCTCGGGGACCATTCGCTGGCAGGCGATCAACGATTACGGCGGGCTGACGAGAGTCGCCACGCAATCCTGACGCTGTGACAACACGCCTTTGGCGAATGTAGCCAACGACCGCACATGCATTCTCTCGGCCCACGCAATTTACCCCGCATTTATACGCTCGCGATGCTTGCGGGTGCGGTCACGTCTGGCATTCATGTGCGCCGGGCACAGGCCGATGAGTACTTCGATCCTCAGGCGCTGGAGATCACAGCAGATCAGCAGCAGGCTAGCGACTTAAGCTATTTTTCCCGACAAGGCGGTCAGCAGCCGGGACGTTATCGTGTCGCGGTTGTTGTTAACCAGACGCAGCGGGATGAGCGCGAAATTGCATTCGTTGATACGGGGGGAACGCTCTCACCGGTCTTCAACCTGGCGTACCTCAAGAGACTTGGGATAAACATCGCGGCCTTCTCTTCGTTCGATGCGCTGCATGACGAGGAGACATTTACGGACATCGGCAAATATATTCCCGATGCGTCGACGCATTTTGACTTCACCCATCATCGGCTGGTTTTCAGCATTCCGCAGGCAGCCATGTTGCAAAAAAGTGCCGATTATATTCCTCCCGAACAGTGGGACGACGGCATCCCCGCTGCTTTTGTCGATTACAATCTTACGGGCTCGACAACCAACATCGACAATATTCATGACAACAGCAGCTATCTGAGCCTGCGATCCGGTATCAACCTGGGGGCGTGGCGTTTACGCAATTACGCCACGTTTGAATATGGTAATACCCATCACTGGCAGTCTCAGGGAACATCCCTCCAGCGGGCCATTACGCCGCTGAAGAGCGCGTTAACAATAGGGAATGCCTACACGTCTGGCGAGGTTTTTGACAGTTTTCAGTTTACGGGGCTTCAGCTTGCCTCGGATGAGAATATGCTGCCGGACAGCCAGCGCGGTTTCGCGCCCACGATCCGCGGGGTCGCTCACAGCAATGCCCGCGTCAGCGTTCGCCAGCACGGATACACCATCTATGAAACCTATGTTGCGCCTGGCGCATTTGTCATTAGCGATCTCTTCCCCACTTCACAAAGCGGCGATCTTGAGATCACGGTCCATGAAAGTGACGGCAGCGAACGCACGTTCACCCAACCCTACTCCTCGGTGGCCTTCATGCTACGGGAGAAACGACTGAAATTCAGCGCCAGCGCCGGACGGTATAACAGCCCTGACGCCGAGGGCGACACCCCGCCGTTTGTTCAGGCCTCCGCCTTTTACGGATTGTCTTCTAGCCTGACGCTGTACGGCGGAGCGGAGCTTTCCGGCCACTATCAGGCTCTCGCGCTGGGATTAGGTAAAGATTTTGGCCGGTTTGGAGCACTGGGTGTGGACACCGTTGCGGCGAAAGCACACCTCAGTGATGACAGGCTGGCCCTCGGGCAGCAAATACGCGCTCAGTACCAAAAAAATCTCGCTGAAACGAACACGTCGCTCACCCTTTCGACCAGCCATTACACGACGCATGACTTTTACAGTTTCAGTGAAGCAAATGATGACAGCGATCCAGACCAGCACGTGCATAACCGGCGTAACCGCACACAGTTCAGTTTGACGCAGGATCTCGGTGCGCTGGGCAATATCAGCGCATCCTTTTACCGTCAGGATTACTGGAACGCCTCGGCGGTCGATCAAACCGTCCATCTTGGCTATTACGCTAACTACAAAGGGGTGTCGTTGAGTGTTGGGTATTATCTCACCCGCTCAAGCGCTGATGATAGCGACAACGAACGGGCGATAAACCTTAGCATCAGCGTCCCACTCAGCCGCTGGTTACCCGGCGCAACAACCAGCTACAGCCTCAACAATAACCTTGATGGCCATACTACCCGGCAGGTTTCGCTGTATGGTACGGCGCTGGCCCACGATCGCCTGAACTATAACCTCCAGCAGGGCTTCGACAACCAGGCCAATACCGCGAACAGCAACCTTGCGCTGGCTTATCACGGCGGTTATGGCAGCGCCAGTCTCGGGTACAGCCACGATCGCTATAGCAACCGCGTGAACTACGGCGCGGCAGGCGGCATTGTGGCAACACAGTATGGGGTGACGTTGAGCCAAAGCCTTGGGGATACCCTGGCGCTGATCCGCGCTGAAGAGGCGTCGGACGTTCAGGTTGAAGGGGCGACCAATGTTCACACCGACTCCCGAGGTTATGCCGTGATGCCAACCTTATCGGCGTATCACAAAAACACCATTTCGCTGGATACCGAAACGCTGGCAGAAAATGTCGATCTGGACCAGAACAGCAGAACGATTGTGCCGACCAGCGGCGCGGTCGTCCTGGCGAATTACCATACCCACGTGGGCATCAGAACGCTCATCACCCTTACGGCACACGGGCGCCCGCTTCCATTTGGCGCCAGCGCGTATGTCTCGAACGGGACGTCTGCGAAATCAAGCGTCGGCATCGTTGGCGAAGCAGGACAGGTCTATCTCAGCGGCGTGCCGCTACGCGGAACCTTGCATGCCAGCTGGCGGCAGAAAGGCCAGGATATGCGCTGTAGCGCCCCATTACGCCTTCCGGATACCGCTGGCCGCACTCCGGTCACGCTTATGAACCTTCAGTGCCAATAACTTACTGAGATACCTGTGAACAATATCAACCGTTTAATCAATCTCCTGATGCTCGCTTTTTTGCTGATTCACGCTACGGCAAGGGCGTCTCAGACCTGCCCGCCGACCATGGGCGATGCGGTCATTAACTTTCAAAACTACTCGATCACTGATAACCCCTCGATCCCTCCGGGGTCGATGCTTTCAGGCGCTATCCTGGGCCAGGAAAACCGCTCGTTTTATAACTGTCCTGAGGGAACCGGCCCGGTAACGATGCGCTTTGTGGCCAATAACGCCTTAACCGTAGCGCCCGTCAGCGGCGTGGCGCCGAACGGTACGGGCGCCCCGGCCTCCGTTTATGACGTGCCAGATATTCCCGGCGTCGGGTTTGCGGTGGGCATTCGCGAAACCACGCACTGTGCAGCCGAACCCGTGCATTACATCGCCTCGGGGGATGACAGCGTTGCGATTTGCAGCACAAACGATCCCTCGCAAATGGCGACCCAGTTCTTCGTCGTGTTTTATAAAACCGCGCAGGAGATTGTCTATGAACAGCCGAACAGCGGGCAAATTCGCGCAGGAACGCTGATTCTGGAGGATGCTAACGGCGCGGTGATATCTGAAGCTGGCGTGACGGTGGAAGTCGCTGCCGCCGACCTGAAAGTGCATAAATCGAGCTGTTATATCTCGGATAACAACATCACCGTCAATATGGGACAAAGTAGCGTAAGCGATCTCAACAAAGGAATGGATGGGGATAAACACCGCTTCATCATCCCTCTGGTCTGTGACGCATCCCAAACGGCAGCGGTGAAGATCGGGTTCTTTGGTCCGACTGAAAAAGACGCGCAGAATCACGATGTGCTGGCGCTAAGTCAACAGGAGAGCGCCGCTACCGGCGTGGGGATCCGCATTCTGTATGGCGATAACTACGGTGCCGCCAGAGGTACAACCGTTCCTCTCAACAGCACCGGTGTCGAACCTTTTGCCAACGCTGCCCGGCAGACCGCGTTTTCCCTGGATTACGACGCACAATATGTGCGCACCGAAACCCAGGCCACCGCGGGGCTGGCAGACAGCCTGGCAACATTTAGTCTGATATACAACTAAGCGCTACTCCAGTGCCAGCAGCGCAAAACTCGCCAGCCAGTGCCCGCCGCTGTAGTGACTGCCGACAACATGCTCCACGCTCGCCGAGAGATGGCGCGCAACGGCATCGCGTAATGGCTTCCGGGCGTGATGATTTTCCGGCAGGGCGCGGGCAATGTGCTTCATACACCAGGCACGGCTGAGGTTGAGACCGTCCAGATGCGCGATTTTCGGGTCGGTGCGATCGCTCACCTCAGCCGGGTTCATGAGCGCAGAAACGGCGCCCACTTCAGGCAGAAACGCATCGAACCAGGCCGGGAAATCCTCCACCACCTTACTCATCAGCAGGGCCTCGGTCAGCGCTCCGGAGATATACTCGTCGCCACCCGGCTCATAATGCGCAGGATAATGCGTGTCCGCGAAGTAAAACCGCGTTGCCGCGTCCAGGATGGCGCGCTCAAGCGTGTCATCGTTCACCGCCCGGGCATAATCCAGCCCCAGAGCGAGCGCAAACGCCGTGTTGTAGTGCGTCCCGACGCGGATCGGATAGGTAAGCTTGCTGAGGTAATCCACCAGCCGCTGGCGAATATCCCGCGTTAACGGTTGCAGCGTCTGGTACCAGCGCTCCGCCTGCGGCAGTGACGATTGTTTCAGCTCCTGCGCCAGCGCCAGCAGCCAGCCGTAGCCATAAGGTCGCTCAAACGACGCGCGGAACGGCGCGGTAAAATAGGCCAACTCCTTCGCCACCTTCTCGTCGGTCAGGTGTTCTTCGAAGAAAGTGATGATCTCTTCCCGACACGGCAGTTCGGGCCAGAGACGCAGGCAGCGCAGCAGCAGCCAGTAGCCGTGCACCGCAGAGTGCCAGTCAAAACAGCCGTAAAAGATCGGGTGCAGCTCGCGAGGCGGCAGAACGTCGCCGTCATCGTTGAGCAGATGCATAATGTGGTTCGGGTATTCCTGACGTAAATAGGTCAACGGCATTCTGGCGAAGGCGTCAGCCTGATGTTGCGTTAATTCCATTGCAGCTCCTTAGCGAAACACGAGGAAATACATTAAGAACACGTTCACCACCAGCAAGGTTAACGCGGTCGGGATCTGGATCTTGATAACCTGATATTTGTCTTTTAGCTCCAGCAGCGCGGCGGGCACGATGTTGAAGTTGGCGGCCATCGGTGTCATCAGCGTGCCGCAATAGCCTGCGTACATGCCGATAGCCAGCAATGGTGCCGGGTTACCGTGATGGACGTTAATCAGGAATGGCAGAGCGATACCGGCGCTTAACACCGGGAAGGCAGCGAAGGCGTTGCCCATAATCATGGTAAACAGCGCCATCCCCACGCAATAAATGACCACCAGCATGAAGCGGCTGTCCGGGTTCACAAACAGGCTGACCACCTTTTGTACCGATTCGCCGGTATTCGCCACCACAAACACCCCGCCGAGCATGGCGAGCATCTGCGGCAGGATCACCGCCCAGCCAATGGTATCGACCAGCCGACGCGACTGACGAACCGCATGCAGCGGCGTACCTTTTGTCAGCCACCAGCCGGTGAGGATAGCCGCCACACAGGCCACGCACAGCGCCGCCAGCGTAAGCTGCTTCTGGTCGAGCAGATAGACACCGCCAATCGACACGCCTTTCAGAAACAGCGTCCCGATGACCGTCACCACCGGGATCATCAGCGCGGGCAAGAATAGCCAGTTTTTCAGCCGGTGTGATGAGGCAACCCGCTCCTCCTCGGTGGACATTTTATAATGCCCCTTCCCGACCAGCCCGAAACCGGCCAGTAGCGCAATCACGATAACGGCGCCGCCAATAATGCGATACGCCAGCGACTTACCCAGCTCCTGCACCATCAGATCGCCAAACAGGAAGATCCCGCCAAACAGAAACCAGAACAGCGCGGTGGTATAGCGTTTCGGGTTAGCGCGATCGCGAAGGGTCATCACAACCAGCAGCATCACGACAAAGCCGATCAGGTAGTACACGCGGTTAATGGTGATAAAGGTCATCATGGTGCGATCTCCTGCGTACCCTGCTCTGCTCTCCAGGCCATCACGTCGCGACGAATGCTGGCGTCGAGGCGCAGCAGACGCGTCATATGGATGATCAGTGCCGCAATAGCGGTCGGAATGGCCCACAGGCCGATATGCAGCGGTTCGATCCCCTCGATCCCGTTCTCTTTCAGGAACGCATCAATCAGCAGTACCGCGCCAAAGGCGATAAAGATATCTTCCCCAAAGAAAACCGCGATATTGTCACACGCGGCGGCATGGGCTTTGATTTTGTCGCGGATAGTCTGCGGCAGTTCGCCGTATTCATTCAGGGCCGCCCCTTCGGCCATCGGCGCCAGCAGAGGACGCACCGTTTGTGCGTGGCCGCCAAGCGACATCAGGCCCAGCGCAGCCGTCCCTTCGCGGGCAACAAAGTAGAGCATCAGGATACGCGCCGAGGTGGCGCTGGCGATCTTCGCGACCCAGGCCTGGGCGCGCTCTTTCAGCCCGTAATACTCCAGCAGGCCAATCACCGGCAGGATCAGAATGAAAGTGGCGAGCGATCGGCTATTCACGAACTTTTCGCCAAAGGTTTCCAGCAGCATACCGAAATCCATGCCAACCAGCAGGCCCGTTGCCAGCCCCGCCACCACGACAACCAGCAGCGGGTTGAAACGCAGTGCAAAACCAATAACCACCACCGGAATCCCGATAAGTGGCAACAGTGTAGAACTGTCCATAAACGTTACCCTATCCAAAGTGAGCGTTGCGCGCCGACGGCTATTTTTTATACTTCGCAGCAGAGCGAAGCCGGTGCATTACGGCGCGCGATGTTGTGTTTTGCGTCAGGCTCCACAGAACCTGCACTAAAAAGCTATATCTGAACGTCAAAAACATGTAAACAATTTATCAATAAAATGTTCTTATTTTATCGACGGGTTTACATTCTGGAGAAAGGATCGGTATGACGACAAAGAAAACGAAAACAGCGTTAAACCACGACGACATTGCGGACGGGCGTATCGTCTCCTCCCGCCATCTCGTCTCAGAGCGGTGTGCCGAACTGTCGGAGCTGGAATACGCGTTGATCATGACCAGCAATGCGTTTAACAAATGGATGGTGCGCTGCATGACCGCAGCAGGGGAACCGGATATGGGCGCTTTCGACGTCTCGCTTCTGCACCACGTAAACCACCGCAACCGCAAGAAAAAGCTGGCCGACATCTGCTTTGTGCTGAACGTGGAAGATACCCACGTGGTGACGTATGCGCTGAAAAAGCTGGTAAAGGCGGGTTACGTCACCAGTGAAAAAGCGGGGAAAGAGCTCTTTTTCTCGACGACGGAGGAAGGCAAAGCGCTGTGCATGAAGTACCGGGAGGTACGGGAAGCCTGCCTGATCAACATTCATGCGGAAAGCGGCATTCCAGGCGCGTTGATTGGTGAGACCGCGCAGTTACTCCGCGCGATCTCCTCCCTGTATGATACCGCCGCACGCGCGGCGGCCTCGCTTTAAGGACGGCGGAAAAGCGTTATGCTCCGCCCGGCCAGTTCATAATCGACGGATTCCGTGATGATTTCCCCTGTGGGGGCATCATCCGCCGTCGAAAGCTCCAGCACCCAGCCCCCTTCGCCAAACTGCGGGATCTGGAATGGCACCGTGCCTTCAAACGGGTTAAACAGCATCAGCACGTCGTGCCAGATGCCCTCTTCCTGCTCAAGATCCGGACGGCTGATGGCAAGACCAAGGGTGGAACCCTCGTCCCACTGTTCCGACTGCTGCGGTCCGCCACCGGCGTTAAACCAGCGGATCTCAAGCCCGTCGCGCCAGTTTTCACGGCGCAGCAGCGGCTGCTCAGCGCGCAGAGCAATCAACCGACGGGTAAAGTCGCGCAGCTTCTCGTCGTTTTCAGAGAGTCCTTCCCAGTTTATCCAGGAGATCTCGCTGTCCTGGCAATAGCCGTTATTATTGCCCTTTTGCGTCCGGCCAAACTCATCACCTGCCAGCAGCATCGGCGTGCCGTGGGAGAAGAAGAGCGTGGTGAGGAAGTTGCGCTTTTGCCGCTCGCGGGTGGCGATAATATCCGGATTCTCCGTCGGCCCTTCTTCACCGTAGTTATACGACCGGTTATCGTTATGTCCGTCGTTATTATCTTCCCCGTTATCGGCGTTATGCTTCTCGTTGTAAGATACCAGGTCGTTCAGCGTAAAGCCGTCATGCGCGGTGATAAAATTGACGCTGGCCCACGGACGACGTCCGCGCAGATCGTACAAATCACCGGACCCTAACAGACGGGCGGCAAAATCGTTAGAAACGTTATCTCCCTTCCAGTATTCACGTACCGTGTCGCGGTATTTATCGTTCCACTCGCCCCAGCCTGGCGGGAAGCCCCCCACCTGATATCCCCCTGGGCCGATATCCCACGGTTCACCGATAAGCTTCAGCTTCGACAGCACCGGATCCTGGGTCACGGCATCAAAGAAGCCGCCGCGCGGGTCAAATCCCTCCGGCTCGCGTCCGAGAATGGTTCCGAGGTCAAAGCGGAAACCGTCAATCTGCATCGATTCCGCCCAGTAACGCAGGGAGTCCATGACCATCTGCAACACGCGCGGGTGCGAGGTGTTTACGGTGTTCCCGGTGCCAGTGTCATTAATGTAATACCGGTGCTGATCCGGCATGGTGCGGTAATAGCAGAAGTTATCAATCCCCTTAAACGACAGGGTTGGCCCCAGCTCGTTGCCCTCCGCCGTGTGGTTATAGACCACGTCGAGGATCACCTCGATGCCCGCGTCATGATAAGCACGCACCATGTCGCGGAAACCCTGGATCCCCGCCGGGCCGTAATAGCGGGACGCTGGCGCAAAGAAACCGAGCGAGTTATAGCCCCAGAAGTTTTTCAGGCCGCGATCGAGCAGGTGCTGATCGTCCGGGAACCAGTGAACCGGCAGCAGCTCGACCGAGGTAATGCCGAGGCTTTTGATGTACTCCACCGAGGCTTTATGCCCCATCCCCTCAAACGTACCGCGCAGTTCAGGCGGAATAGCCGGGTTAAGCTGGGTAAAGCCTTTTACGTGGCTTTCATAGACCACGGTATGCGGCCACGGGATATCGGGCCGGCGTGAGTCCTGCCAGTCAACGGCATTGGGGTCGATGACCTTACATTTGGGCGTAAACGGCGCGCTGTCTCGCGTGTCAAAACTGAGATCCAGCTCGTCGTGTCCCATCTCATAGCCGAAGTGGGCATCGTTCCACTCAATTTCACCTACCAGTTCACGGGCATAGGGGTCAATAAGCAGCTTATTGGGGTTGAAGCGGTGACCGTTCTCCGGATCGTAGGGGCCGTAAACGCGGTAGCCATACAGCGCCCCCGGTTTCAGGTCCGGCACATAGCCGTGCCAGACCTCATGGGTATATTCCGGCAGTTCCAAACGGGCGATTTCTGTTTTTCCCGAAGGATCAAACAGACACAGCTCCACCCGCTCCGCGTGGGCGGAAAACAGGGCGAAGTTCACCCCTTTCCCGTCATAATTTGCGCCCAACTGCTGGCCATGACCGGCCCGAATTTCAAACGTTGTATCCTTTGGCATTTTTGTTCTCCTCAATTATTCGCAGGTAAGCAGAACCAACAAACATCCCTTTTCAGACGTTAAATCCAGCGTCTCTGGCAGAAGGCGACGCTCACCGGTAAACAGATCCCGGTAGTGCTTCCCGGCCAGCGCCTGGGGTATGGCCACGGTAGTATTGGCCCACAGCATCGCATTATCGGTGACGTCAAACACCAGGCGCGGCACGGCGACGATCAGCGCCTCGTCATCTTTGATGCGGGCATAAACGATCAGATTCTCCTCCCGCTCGCCGGTTACCTTCAGCGGCAGCCAGTCGCCGTAGCGGAAAAGCGCGGGGTAATGTGGCCGAAGCCGTAACAGCGTGGCGGTGACGTACTGCTTCACGCTGCCGTCTCGCCAGCGTTGCGCATCGTTAAAAACGGTGCCATCCGCTACGCTGAGGTTTTCCGCCAGTGCGGCGAAATCCGGTTCGCGGCGGTTATCCGGGTCGACGAGGCTGAAGTTAAGCCCCTCGCTGCCCTGGTAGATGTCCGGTACGCCAGGCGCAGTCAGTTTGATCACCGTCTGGCTCAGGCTGTTCATTAACCCAGCCCGAATAAACGGCTGGAGAGCGGCACTGAAATCACGCAGGAACAGGGTGTTATCCGGGGAAAGCAGATGGCGCACGTAGTCCAGGACCACGCTCTCGTAACCTTCGTTGCTGTCGATCCAGTCGGTACGCTGCTTGGCCTCGCGCAGGGCTTTCTCGATAAAGCCGAGGAAACGCTCTTCCAGTGACTTAAGGCCATCACGATCTTCAGGCGACAGGGTTGCTGGCCAGACGCCCGCCAGAGCCTGGAAGATCATCCAGGTGTCGGCGGCGTTCGGCGCGGTGCCGTCGTTGAGGAATCGGACCTGCGTCTGGTTCATCTGCCGCCAGCGCGCCAGATTTTCTCCCCACAGATCTGGCGCTTCCGTAAGCGTATACAAACGAGCTCGTGCATCCTCGCCGCGTTTGGTGTCGTGGGTGGAAGTTCCCAGCAGCGCATCGGGCTGGCGGGCAAGTCGAATGCGCATCTCCTGATGAAAACGGGAAAGTGAAAACGCGCGCGGCGTCGGGTCGGCGCCGACTTCGTTCAGGGCCAGCTCCAGGTTATGGCGGAAGAACAGCGTATCCTCTACCGATTTCGCCATCAGCGGCCCGGTCAGTTGCTGAAAACGGGTGCGGAAAAGCGAGGCCAGTGCGTGGTCATGCGCCGGCAGATCGCCGGTAAGAATACGCACGATAAGGCTCAGAGCGAGTTCAGAGGTGTTGACGCTGGCGACCACGCGGCTGAGCAGCGCCACATCCGGTGACGTCAGCCCCTGTGCGGTGCCGTAGGTGCGATACACCGGAAACGCGATAAGCAGCTCGCGCAAGGCATGGCGGATATCCTCATGCTCCACTTCGGCACCGTTATGCCCGGCCAGCTCGCTGGCTATTTTGAGCAGCGTGGTAAATTCACCTTCAAAATTACGATCGGTCATCAGTCCTTTGGCGTTGCGAAGTTCTGCCTGCCTGTCAACGGTCGTACCCAGTGTCTCGTCGTAGAGCGTCTCCAGCCGCGAGAGGTTGGTATCATCCACCAGCACTTCCGCCAGGGAGGCGATAAACTCATAGCCCGTAGTACCTGAGATAGGCCACTCCGGAGGAAGCTGTTCCCCTTTGGCGAGGATCTTCTCTACCGTGATGTAGCAATCCGGTCCGGTCGCCGCACGTAGTCGCTGCAAATAGCCCAGCGGATCGGCAAGCCCGTCCACATGGTCAATGCGCAGGCCGTCGACAACCCCGGCGTGGACAAGCTCAAGGATCAGGCGGTGCGTGTCTGCGAATACCGCCTCATCCTCTACCCGCACGCCGACCAGCCCGGTGATTTCAAAAAAGCGCCGCCATGAAAGCTGTTTCGGCGCTTCCCGCCAGGACATCAGCCGCCAGCTTTGCGCCTCGTGGATCTCAGCGATGCTCTTGCCTTCGGCATACGTGCCGGGATTAAGCGGATAGGCGGTATCATAGTAAACCAACGCCGCGCTGTCGGTGACACTGTCACGTTTCAGGGTGATAGCCCCCCGCTCCAGCTCGGCTTCAAAGGTGTCGCCAAGAAACGGCATCGTCAGGGGTCGGGACCAGTCGATATCAAAATATGCCGCATAGCGGCTCTGCCGACCGTGCTCGATAACATCGCGCCACCAGCGGTTTTCCAGCGAGGTCGACATATGGTTAGGAACGATATCCAGAATCAGCCCCATCCCCGCCTGTTTCAGCGCTGCCGCCATGCGGTCAAACCCTTCCCGCCCGCCAATCGCCGGGTCGATTTCGTTGGGGGCGGTCACGTCATAGCCGTGGGTGGAATCCGTGGTTGCGGTGAAAACAGGCGACGCGTAAAGATGGCTAATTCCGAGGTCTTTCATATACGGAATCAGGTCTACCACGCGATCGAAGGTCATGCCGTTGCGAAACTGAATTCGGTAAGTAGAGGAAGGGATCATAGCGCTGCTTCTCCATCAGCAAAGCGAACAACAATGCTGTTCGGCGGCAGGTTTTCGACTGCCTCCGGCCAGCTAAAGAGCGTTTTTCCGGGCAGGTCCGCTAAGGCGAGGGGCTTTTTGCCGATATTCAGCGCCAGCGACAGCGTACCGGACGGAAAACGCCAGCTCACGGCAACCATGCCGAGCGCCGTTTGCAGGACGTTACCCTCCACGGCGCCCCGCTGTTTCAGTAACGGGACGATAAAGCGTTGACGCAGCGCAATCAGTTCGCGCGTAACGTGCAGCCACGCCCTGCCTTCCTCTGTGTCTGCCTTGTTCCAGTCAAGCTTCGACCGCATAAAGGTATTTACGTCATTGGGATCCGGTACGGTTTCATCGTGCCCGGCATGGCCGGTAAATTCTTTCGCGCGACCCTCCCGCACGGCTTTCGCCAGGTCGCCGTGGAAGTCGGTGAAAAAGAGGAACGGATGCGTTTCGCCGTACTCCTCACCCATAAACAGCAGCGGGATATGTGGCGACAGGAGCAGCGCCGCGAACAGCACGCGCGTTTTCTCCGCCCCAGCCAGAGAGATAAGCCTCTCCCCCTGGGCACGGTTGCCGACCTGGTCGTGATTCTGAATAAAATCGACAAAAAACTGCGGTGGTTGCTCGCGACACTCTACCCCGCGCGATTTCCCGGTCTGAAGCGAGATTTCCCCCTGGTAGACAAAGCCCTCTGCCAGCGCCCGCGCCAGCTTTTTCTCCGGCTCAAAGGCAAAATCCTGATAATAGGCGTGTGATTCCCCGGTCGCGAAGACATGCGCGGCGTTGTGAAAATCATCATTCCATTCGGCGGTGAAAAGCGGTGTCTGACCATGTTCATCGCGCGGGTGCAGGAAAATCACGTTGCGACTGTCTTCGGTGGTCAGATGGATATGCCGATCCGGAAAGGCGTCGCGGATCCGTTGCGCTATCTCGGGAAGAATATGGGTCTCAGCGTCGTCATGGATCTGGTCGATGGCGTCGAAGCGCAGACCGTCAAGATGATACTCCGAGAGCCAGAATAACGGCGCCTCAGCGATGTATTGCCGGACGGCTTCAACCTCATAGGCTATACCGTTGCCCCACGGGGTCATACGATCCTGATGGAAAAACGCCGGCGAGAGCAACGGCAGGTAGTTCCCTTCCGGGCCAAAGTGGTTGAGTACAATATCCAGCACCACGGAAAGCCCGAGCGCGTGGGCGGCATCGATGAAGGCATGAAAATCATCCGGTGTGCCATAAGCTGAGTGCGGGGCATACAGCAGTACGCCATCATACCCCCATCCGCGCGCGCCCCCGAACTGGGACACGGGCATCACTTCCAGTTGCGTAATACCCAGTTCGGCCAGATAAGGCAATTTATCGATGGCCGCCCTGAAGGTTCCTTCCCCGGTGAAGGTGCCGATATGCATCTCGTAGATCACCGTCTCTTCCCATGGCCGCCCTTGCCATTCCCGCTGTGCGGGCAGGTTGTGACGCGGGTCGATTACCACCGACGGGCCGTTGACGTCAGCCTGTTGCGCGCGCGAGGCCGGATCCGGCACCGCCATTCCATCCTGTAAAACAAACTGATACGGCGTACCGTGTCTGACGCCGGGCACGTCAACCTGAAACCAGCCGTCGCCCACCGCCGCCATCGGAATGTCGGTGTCGGTTAAACGCAACGTGAGATCTTTCTGCCCTTCTGCCCAGACGCGAAAACGTACAACGTCATCGGAAATAAACTCAGCACCCCAGTGCCTGCGACATGTTCTGAATTCCATTCATTGTCCTCGAATGACCACATTTTACGCGGAACGAAATACAAGCTTAGACCAGGATGAACAGAGTGTTATGCCAGCAGAGTATGCCGCTTCGTCTATTATCTATTTATAACTCCCACTTAAGGAATACTATGCATATTCGAAAAGGATTAAGCACCGACCTCGCCCGTCTTGAATGTTGTGATTTTTCTTTTACGGTCGATGAGATTGCCAGAGAACCTTTTCTCAATGGTGATTTGCATATCGAGGCGCTAACCGATCCTTATCATAAAACCTATGAACTGGATCTCCAGACGCTGGAAAATCATTGCGTTAATCCCGATTCAATATTTCTTATCGCCGAAACGGATGACGGTGAAATCGCCGGTTTTATTACCGCGTCCTGCAACTGGAATAAATTTATTTCGGTGGATTACATTGCCGTGGAGCGTTCAAAACGCCGAACGGGCGCGGCGCACAAGCTGATGTCCGCCACCCACGTCTGGGCGCGAAGCCTTAATGCGCCCGGTTTACGGCTGGAGACGCAGAACGTTAATGTTTCTGCCTGTCTGTTCTATCGTCACTATGGGTTTATTCTGGGCGGTTACGATCGTTACCTTTACAACGCCCTGCCGGAAAAAGATGAGGTCGCCCTTTTCTGGTATTACATGCTGGCTTGAGAAAATATTTTATATCCGCCACTGGAATATAGATTTGTCTGAATTTGTCAATTTTGCCCGCTTACGTTTAATTAACGACTAATCTTGGAATTCACTATTAAGGAGGCCGGTATGTCTACAGGAAATAATCACACGCTGCATTACCCTCGTCCACCGTTTGCAGAACAACCGCAAAGGGCTCCCGGGCTGGCATCGGAAATGAAGCCAATACCGGATCATGGTGAAACAAGTTATATCGGGTCAGGAAAACTGGCAGGAAAAAAAGCGCTGATTACCGGCGGTGATTCCGGCATTGGTCGCGCGGTAGCCATCGCCTATGCCCGTGAAGGTGCAGATGTCGCTATTGGCTATCTGCCGGAAGAGGAGTCCGATGCGGCATCGGTCATTGCGCTGATTCAGGCCGAAGGCCGTAAAGCGGTCGCCATTCCCGGCGACATTCGCGTGGAGTCCTTCTGCGACACGCTGGTGGAAAAAGCCGTTGCCGAACTGGGCGGCCTGGATATCCTGGTGAATAACGCCGGACGCCAGCAGTACTGTGAATCTATCGACGATCTCACCACGGCAGATTTTGACGCGACGTTTAAGACCAACGTCTATGCCCCCTTCTGGATCACCAAAGCTGCGCTGCGCCATTTGCAGGAAGGTGCCGTGATCATCAACACCACTTCCGTTCAGGCGTTTAAACCGAGCGCGATCCTGGTGGACTATGCGCAGACCAAAGCCTGTAACGTGGCCTTTACCAAGTCTCTGGCCCAGCAGCTTGGGCCGCGTGGCATTCGGGTAAATGCCGTCGCGCCAGGTCCATACTGGACGCCTCTTCAGTCCAGCGGCGGTCAGCCGCAGTCCAAAGTTCAGAAGTTCGGGGAAGATACGCCCCTGGGCCGACCGGGCCAGCCGGTTGAAATCGCACCGCTGTATGTGCTTTTTGCCTCCGATTCCTGCTCATACGCTTCCGGGCAAGTGTGGTGCTCTGATGGCGGTACCGGCGTGCTGTAAAGCATCCTCTCAGACCTATCCATTTCATGGATAGGTCACATTCACTCCCCTGCTGTTCTCAAAAATCGCAGTTGAACTATGATGAACTTACTATTAAGGAGCCCATCATGTTTACTGTGAAAAAACTTGCGATATCAACCCTGTTGACCGGTTCAGTTTTATTCTTTCCAGCGATCCACGCGGTGGCCAGCGTTCCGCAGCATGTGGTGAAACAGCAGGCTGGCGGCTACAGCGTTCAGGTTGGCGACACGATTATCACCGCCTTTACGGACGGCAGCGTGCCGCAGGATCTTCACGCCTTACTGCGCCGGACGACGGCGGAAAATACCGATGCGTTACTGGCCAAAAACTTCCAGGCCAATCCGGTGGAAGCATCGATTAACGCGTTTTATATCGCTTTGCCCGGTCACAAAATCCTGGTGGATACCGGTTCCGGTCAGCTCTTTGGCCCCGGCAAAGGCGGGCGGCTGATTGAAAGCCTGGCGACCCAGGGCATCAAACCCGAAGATATTACCGATGTTCTAATCACCCATGCGCACTCCGATCACGCCGGTGGTCTGGTCAAAGACGGTCAGCGCGTGTTTACCCACGCGCAGGTCTATGTCGGCAAACCGGATATCGATTTCTTCTTTAACGACGAGAACCAGAAAAAGTCTGGCTATGACCAGAACTACTTCGATGTCGCGCACAAGACATTAAAGCCTTATCTGGATGCCGGAAAAGTGAAGACTTTCTCAGGCACCGAACAGCTTCTGCCGGGCATCAGCGGTACGGTTCACCCGGGCCATACCCCAGGTTCCGCGTTTTACACGCTGGAGAGCAAAGGTGAAAAAATTACCTTTGTCGGCGACATCATCCACGTCGCCGCGGTTCAGTTCCCGCAGCCCAACGTGACGATTGCTTACGATGAGGATCAGGACGGCGCCGCCCGGGTGCGCAACGCTGCTTTCGCTGAGTTTGTGAAAAACAAAGATCTGATTGCGGCGCCACATCTGCCTTTCCCCGGGATCGGCTATGTGACGAAAGGTGAGCGGGAAGGCTACGCGTGGGTCCCGGTGACCTATACCAACCGTGACGCAAAATAAGATGTCCCCCTCCGATATGGATATGGACCTGATCCTGACGCTGGATGCGTTACTCAGGGACCAGAATATCACCCATGCGGCCGCGCGGCTGGGCATCAGCCAGCCAGCAATGTCTGCCCGCCTGGCACGCCTGCGCGTGTTGTTTGGTGAGCCGCTGTTTGTCCCTTCCCCACACGGACGTGGGGTGTTACCGACGCCGCGCGCCGAAGCGTTAAGGCCGCAGGTCGCGACGGTTTTGCAGGGCATAGCGGCGATGCTTGAACCCACCACGTTCAACGCGCAGAACAGCAACCGCACCTTTGTTATTGCCCTGCACGAAAACCCGGCGCTAATGCTGGGGGCAGAGTTGCAGAATCAGATTAGCAGTGCGGCACCAGGTATCCGCCTGCGTTTTGCGCTCCCGGAAACCCAGCTGCTGTCAGCGCAGATGGAAAATGGCGATGTGGATATTTATATCGGCGTTAACGCGGGGGCGCACGATGCATGGGTCAGACGCAAACTGTTTGACGATGAATATGCCACAGCCCAGCGGAAAGGCCATCCGCGCGGTACGGGGCCGGTGGATCTGGAAAGCTATTGTAGTCTTTCACACCTGGTGGTTTCATCCGAGGGCGACCCGTTCGCGGGCTTTGTCGATCAGCATCTGGCGGGGCTTGGCCACCAGCGTAACGTGGTGATGTCGACGCAAAGCTATGCGATGGCGCCTGCGATTGTTGCCGGTACCGATTTACTCTGCACCCTACCCAGGCGCATGTTGCTACGCTTTACGCAAACGCTTGATATTTTTCCGCCGCCGCTGGATCTCCCGCCGATCGTCATCGGTATGTACTGGCACCCGAAAAACAGTCAGGATCCGGCTAATCGCTGGCTACGTGAACAGCTTCTTCAGGCCGCCGGACGTCAGGTATGATCGAGGATACTCAGCAATTTTTTCAGCACCTCAGAGCGAATAATCCGGTGGCAAACCAGCGTCAGCTCGCTCTCCCGGAGTCGGTCAAGAATATCCACAAAGACGACGTTTTGTACGCATATCGCCTTCGCTGAAGCTGGCAGCATGGCGATACCAAACCCTGCCGAGACAAGGCTTATCACCGTGGGGACATCGGTGGCGTTTTGCACAACGTCAGGCTGTATGCCAGCGCTGTGGCAGGCATCATAGAAATATTGCTCCAGCCCCATCCCCTCCGGGTCGCGCAGGGCGATCCACTTCTCCTCTTTCACCGACGCAAGCGTCAGCGCGGCGGAGCCCGCCAGACTGTGTTGACGAGGTAAGGCCAGCACGGCTTTTTCCGTTGTGAAAGGACGACTTTGAAGATCGTCAGGCAGCAGCGGTAACGGGGCACGAATAATGGCCACATCCAGCTGGTTGCTTTGCACGCCGGTATAAAGGGTTTGCACGTTTCCCGTCATCATGGAAAGGCTGATGGCTGGCCATTTCTCATGTAAAAGCCGCAGCGCGTCGGGCAGCTTACTGTCGAATATCGCGCTTGAAACGCATCCGAGATTCAGCACGCCCTGTTCCCCTCTGGCCGTCTGTCTGGCATCCAGAATCGCCTGATCGGTCATAAAAATCGCCACTCTGGCTTTACTGAGAAACGCCTCACCGGCTGGCGTCAGCGTCAGGCGACGATTCGCCCGGCTAAAGAGCACTACCCCCAGACGATCTTCAAGCGTTTTGATTTGCTGGCTTAGTGCCGGTTGCGCCATGTTAAGGCGCTCCGCCGCACGATGCATGTGAAGCTCTTCCGCCACCACGATAAAATTGCGCATCAGTCGAAACTGCATACTGTGCCTTCATTATTGATAATAAAATTCATATTAAAATAGCATGAATGATGCAATTGATAGCCTTCTTCGTCCGGTTAAGAATGGATGCAATCATCCGAGGGGGAAAATATGGAAAACCACATCAACGATCTCAGAAGTGCTATCGAACTGCTTAAACGCCATGAAGGTCAATACCTTGAAACCAGCCATCCGGTCGATCCTGACGCGGAGCTGGCGGGTGTGTACCGGCACATTGGTGCTGGCGGCACGGTAAAACGTCCGACGCGCATCGGCCCGGCCATGATGTTTAACGCTATTAAGGGGTATCCCGACTCCCGTATTCTGGTCGGTATGCACGCCAGCCGCGAGCGGGCGGCGCTCCTGTTGGGCTGCGAGCCCTCTGAACTGGCAAAACATGTCGGCCAGGCGGTGAAAAACCCGATTGCTCCCGTTGTCGTCCCGGCGGCCCAGGCGCCGTGTCAGGAGCAGGTGTTTTATGCCGACGATCCGGACTTCGATCTGCGTAAATTGCTTCCGGCACCGACCAACACGCCGATAGATGCCGGTCCGTTCTTCTGTCTGGGGCTGGTGCTGGCAAGCGATCCGGAAGACGCCCTCGCTGACCGATGTCACTATTCACCGTCTTTGCGTTCAGGAGCGCGATGAGCTCTCCATGTTCCTTGCCGCGGGCCGCCATATTGAAGTGTTCCGTAAGAAAGCCGAAGAGGCGGGCAAACCCTTGCCGGTCACGATCAATATGGGTCTCGATCCCGCTATCTATATTGGCGCTTGTTTCGAAGCCCCTACCACGCCCTTCGGCTACAACGAGCTGGGTGTCGCCGGCGCGTTACGTCAGGCTCCCGTCGAGCTGGTGCAGGGTGTGGCCGTAAATGAAAAAGCGATTGCGCGTGCGGAAATTATTATCGAAGGTGAACTGCTGCCGGGCGTGCGCGTAGAAGAAGATCAGCATACCCACACCGGGCACGCGATGCCGGAATTTCCCGGCTACTGCGGGGAGGCTAACCCCTCCTTACCGGTAATCAAAGTGAAGGCCGTCACGATGCGTCATCAGGCGATCCTGCAAACCCTGGTAGGACCGGGCGAAGAGCACACCACGCTGGCCGGTTTGCCAACGGAGGCCAGCATCCGGAATGCGGTGGAAGAAGCCATCCCCGGTTTCCTGCAAAACGTCTATGCGCATACCGCTGGCGGGGGCAAATTCCTTGGGGTATTGCAGGTTAAAAAACGCCAGCCTTCTGACGAAGGGCGTCAGGGTCAGGCGGCCCTCATCGCGTTAGCCACCTATTCCGAGCTTAAGAACATTATTCTCGTCGACGAAGACGTGGATATTTTTGACAGCGACGACATTTTGTGGGCGATGACGACCCGTATGCAGGGCGATGTCAGCATCACCCATCTGCCGGGGATCCGCGGTCACCAGCTCGATCCGTCTCAGGCGCCGGACTACAGTCCCTCCATTCGTGGCAACGGGATCACCTGCAAAACGATTTTCGACTGTACGGTGCCCTGGGCGCTGAAGTCCCGCTTTGAGCGTGCACCCTTTATGGAGGTAGACCCGACGCCGTGGGCACCTGAACTGTTTAAAAAATAGTATTAACCGGAAATCCTCTTCACCCTTTACGGGTGAAGAACCTCACGCTGAAATTGCCGCGTCCCCTGCTTTCTTGTAACCTTTGAGCGTTTATCACATCCCCATAAAAAATGAGACTACCGGACGCCTATGACAGCACATATTTCCAACGATCCTTTGCATGGCGTAACGCTTGAAATGCAGGTTAACGCGCTGGTTGCACGATATGGCTGGAATGAACTGGGCAACCGAATCAAAATCAACTGTTTTCGCAAGGACCCGAGTGTTAAATCGAGTCTGAAGTTCCTGCGCCGGACCCCATGGGCGCGGGCGGAAGTTGAAGCCCTCTACCTCGACTCCCTTCACGATGACGGTAACGAGGAACAGGACGAACCGGCGTTTAATCCCTGGACGGATGGCCGGACACCCAGGAGCTAACACGCAAATGATGCGACACGTAAAACGGACTGGCGCGCTGCTTGGCTGCGCGCTTTTACTGGTAAGTTGCACTTCCAAACCACCCAAATCACTCGTTACCCCGCTGCCGCAGGCGAAACCTGTACAGCAGACTAACGAACCCATGCGCGGGATCTGGCTGGCGACCGTCTCCCGTCTCGACTGGCCCCCCGTGTCATCAGTGAATGGCCGCAGCGCGGACCAGCGTATCGCCCAGCAACAGAAGGCGCTGACGGACAAGCTCGATAAGCTGAAAAAGCTTGGGATCAACACCGTCTTCTTTCAGGTAAAACCGGACAGTACGGCGCTGTGGGCCTCTGAAATACTGCCATGGTCAGATACCCTGACCGGGACTATCGGGGAAGACCCCGGTTACGATCCGCTCCAGTTTATGCTGGATGAAGCGCACAAGCGCGGGATGAAGGTTCACGCCTGGTTCAACCCTTACCGCGTCTCCACCAACACGAAGCCCTCGACCATCGCCGCGCTTAACCGTACCTCGTCGCTTCATCCCTCCAGCGTCTATGTCCAGCATCCGGAGTGGATCCGCACCTCGGGGGATCGTTTTGTTCTCGACCCGGGCATTCCCGAGGTGCGGGACTGGATAACCCAAGTGGTGATGGAAGTGGTGAATCGCTACCCTGTCGACGGCGTTCAGTTCGATGACTATTTTTACACCGAGACGCCGGGCTCAACCCTGAACGATGCCTGGACCTTCAGGCGCTACGGCGAGGGATTTGCGTCGAAAGCTGACTGGCGTCGGCACAATACGCAGCAGCTGATTGTGCAGGTATCAAGGGCGATCAAGCAGGCAAAGCCTGAGGTTGAATTTGGCGTCAGCCCGGCGGGTGTATGGCGCAACCGCTCCTTCGACCCGGCAGGATCGGACACGCGCGGTGCCGCAGCCTACGATGAATCCTACGCTGACACGCGAAAATGGGTACAGCAGGGTTTACTGGATTACATTGCGCCGCAGATCTACTGGCCCTTCGCCCGCGACGCGGCACGATACGATGTGCTGACAAAATGGTGGGCTGACGTGGTGAAACCGACCCATACCCGCCTGTATATCGGGATCGCGTTCTACAAAGTGGGCGCGCCTTCCAGAAACGAACCGGACTGGACGGTGAACGGCGGCGTACCGGAGCTGAAAAAACAGCTCGACCTCAACGATTCACTGCCAGACGTAAAAGGCACCATCCTGTTCCGTGAAGACTATCTTAACCAGCCGCAGACGCAGGAAGCCGTAAATTACCTCCGGGGGCGCTGGGGTAGTTGACTGAAAAAAGGCAGAAACAAGGCGTTTCTGCCTTTCTTTTTACGGCTTCGGCCCGAACATCGCCTCAAGCTGTTTTGCGTCTGGCATGCCCACGACCTGCTGCAGTTCGTTTTGCTCATTCAGGTAATAAATAGCCGGTGTGGCATTTGCGCCGAGACTGTCCATAAGCGTCTGGTGATTTTGCAGGATCTCAACGGTTTCCCGTGAAGCCGCCCCTTCAGGTTTAGGCAGCTTTTTACCGCCGGACAGCTCGTACTCTTTCCAGGCCGACACCGGATCTTTGGCATTCAGGATCGCGGAGGCGTTACGCCCGCTGTTCGGGTTAAGAAACGCAACCAGCAGCGTATTGAGCTGGACCTTGCCGGCCTTCACCCACGGCTGCGCTTCAGCCCAGAACTGCTTGCAGTACGGGCAGAACGGGTCGGCAAAAACAAAGACTTTGCGCGGGGCGCTCTCCGCGCCCTCTTTCAGCGGATGAGCCGCATTGAGCTTTTTCCACATCTCGCGGCCCATCGGGGCGTAGATCTCTTTCTGGAAAAAGGCCTCGCTGAGGTTGGTTCCCTTCTCATCATACAGATAGCCAGACACCACGTGCTTTCCGTCAGGGGTCAGAAAGAGCGTCACGCCCATGTCCTGATACTGCCCCAGCCACGCTGGCGCGCCGCCGGGGGCATCAATTTTCTTAATGATTTTGATATCCTGCTGCTCACTGAAGTGCTTTACCACATCCGGAAGCGACTCCTCTGCCCTGACCAGCCCTGAAAACAGCAGAGCAGAGAGTAACAGCATCTTTTTCTTTGCTAACAGTTGAAGCATAACGACCCCTCTAAGATATTGTTTTTCAGAGTGGTCGAACTTTATTGCCCTGTCAACGCTTCATAAATATCCTTGAGGCGACTACGCAAAAATCGCACAGCTTTGTGTTTGCGGGATAATAACGCCTGCACGCTGTCGCCCGTTTCCTCCGCCAGCGCCTTCATGGTGTATCCTTCAAATTCCGTTTTTTCAAACACCTCGCGCTGTGGTGGCGGCAGTTCCGACAGGGCTTGCCCTAACTCTTCCCACAGCAGGATGTTGAGATACTCCTCCTCCGGGGTTTGCGGTACGCCGAATAACGTTTCAGCAATCTCCAGCTCCGGAAAGTCCTCGTCATCTGCCGTCAGGTACCCCGGCAGTGAAACCTCATGCTTTTTTCGCGCCCGGTCGATCATCTCATTTCGCGCGGCGCGAAATAGCCAGGCGGCGACGTTCTCCACCGGTTGTTCCACTTTCATCAACTGCCAGGTCACTTCCTGAAGAATATCATCGACATCATCACGAACCGCAGTCCGTCCGCGAATGAAGGCTTTTAGCCGTGCGCGGCAGGCATTGAGTGCCGAGATCAGTAATGATTCCCCCGCCTCACCGGCTTTCATATCGCTCACTCGGCTTCCGGCGCTTTCGCAGCGTTATCATCTCGCTTCTCATCCCGGTCATCGTGCCACCGGCAATGACCATGACGCCCAAATCCCGCCCGACGCTGCTGAATGAAGGCTTCACGTTGTTCGGGGGTCATATTCATCCATTGTGCGTGCATACGGCGGTGTGCACCGAACATGCCTGGGCGAAAACCCAGCCCACCGAAAAGAATGCGGCTCAGCAGCAGGATCCCCAGCGCCTGCCAGAAGCCAATGGCTTTAACCCCCAGGATGGCCGGGAGCAACGCGTTCCACAGGGACATGACCAGCAGGCCAAGCACCACGAACAGGACTGCGCCTATCACGATGCCCTTGTACATACGATGGCGGCCCAAACCACGCCCGTGACCTTTTCCGTGCATATCAAAATTTCTCATGTGTACCTCGTTTATGTTGAATGATTATGGTCTCTGATGAGGTAGACGGATGAGGAACAGAAATATTGCCGGGGAAAGATAAAATTTATGTGATAGCGGCTTTGTACGGATAACAGTAATGGCTGAAGGAGATTGTGCAGCGGCTGAATGCAGACATTAAAAAGGCTCCAACAGGAGCCTTCCTCATTTAATCACGCAATTGCCGGCAGACGAAAACTCGAAATACTCTGCGACAGCTGCTGCGCCTGCTCCTCCAGCGAGGCCGCGGCTGCGGCGGATTGCTGTACCAGCGCCGCGTTCTGCTGGGTCACACCGTCCATTTCCGTTACGGCCTGCCCAACCTGACCAATTCCACGGCTCTGCTCTTCTGAGGCAACCGAAATCTGTTCCATCAGCGTATGCACTTTATTCACAGAGCTGATAATAGAATCAATCACCTCTCCCGAACGATTCACAAGTTCCGCACCGTTTTTCACGCTGGAAACAGACTGGGCGATAAGGCTTTCGATATCCTTCGCCGCCACCGCGCTTTTCTGGGCCAGGGTGCGCACTTCACTTGCCACCACGGCAAATCCTCGCCCCTGCGTACCGGCACGCGCCGCTTCAACGGCCGCGTTCAGCGCCAGAATATTAGTCTGGAAAGCAATACTGTTGATGACGCTGGTGATGTCCTCAATACGCTTCGAATTGGACGCGATAGTATTCATCGTTTCGATGACTTCACGGGTTACCGCTTCACCGGTATGGGCATTTTTCACGGCATCCTGCACCAGCTTACCGGCCTGGAACACGTTATCGGTGTTATTCGCCACCGTCGCGCTCAGCTCTTCCATGCTGGCGGCCGTCTGGGTCAGGGCAGAAGCCTGTTGCTCGGTACGGGAGGCCAGGTCGATATTGCCGGAGGCAATTTCCTGCGCCGCATGCGTTACGGTGTGGCTGGCATCGCGCACCTGAGAAATGGTGGAGAGCAGCGCCTGGCGCATCTGCTCCATCGAGGACATCAGGTGATCGATTTCATTCCCGGAATCACGCTTGATCGGTACCGGTACGTCCAGCTTCCCGGCCGCAATCTGTCGACAGTGCTCGCGCGCCAGGTTCACTGGCGCAAAGACCACGCGTTTCATCAGCAGGCTGACGGCGAAAATCACCACCACGAACAGCACCGCAATGCAGGCGATAATAACCAGACCCGACACAAAATTATGGCTCGCATCCTCGTTCAGCGTTTTGGCGTACTTCTGGTGAACGGAGAGAACCTGATCGAGCACAATTTCATATTGGCGATCGAGTTGAGACACCACGGGAATAAGAGCGTTGAACCGCGACACATCGTGAGCGGCGGCAGCGGCAATCAGTGGTGCCAGTCCCTGGTTACGGTAGTTTTGCCACGCCTCCTGGTAGGCAGTGACCAGCGGGGCTTCGTCCTGCAAACGCGGCGAGGCCATAAACGCCGAAAATGCACTATCGGCTTTGGTCAGCGCCTCTTTAACCGAGGCCAGTTTCGCAGACGAGTCGGTGGCGTCCCCCGCTTCCACCATTTTTACATACTCCATAACCCTGACGCGCAGGGTTCGGCTATGGTTAATGGGATCAATAATGGACAGGACCACCTGAATTTCTTTGTTCACATTATCCAGCGAAGTATTACTTTTAATGATGAGCCCAACGCTGGTGATGGTGCTGGCCACAAAGAAAAAAAGCAGGGAAAACAGGATAATCAGGGATGATTTTTTCAACGACATAACACACCTCAGGGATTTAATTTCCCTTTGGTTATCGGCTGAATCCGATCTTTAATTAATTAAAGTTATTGATATATCCGTCAGACGTTACCCTGTCACTCCACGGCCTTGTATCGCCGTTGCAGTGTGGCATCCAGTTTACGCTGGATCGGCTCCGGCGTTTCCCCTTCAATCAGTTTGCCAATCAGATCAAAGCAGTGCCAGGCGAGCTGGCGGTTATCCTGACGAACGGTATCGACAGGAATGGTCAGAGAATCATAGAGATAGTGATCGTCAAAGCTGGCCAGACGCATATCGCTTTGCAGCAGATTATGTTGCCCCATATAGCGCAACACCCCTTCCAGCAGACCGCAGGCGGCGGTAAAAAGGGCTTTTGGCGGGCGGCCCAGGCGCGCGCAAAGTTCGGCAAACATTTCGTAGCCGGAGCTCGGATGGTAATTACCATGAATAATCCACTCCGGACGTAGCTCGACGCCAGCGTCACGCAGCCCCTGCTTAAACCCTTCCAGACGGTCACGCGTCGGGGAAAGCCGCGGCTGGCCGCCGAGGAAGTAGAACTCATCCGGATGCTGGCGCGCAATGTCGGCCACCAGCGTGGCGGTCGGGGTAATTGAATCGGTGAGGACCAGCGGCAGAGAACTGTCGTTCATATGACGGTCAAAGAGCACAACGGGCAACTGCTCGCTCAGCTTTTGATAATCCGCGTCGTTGAGCATGCTGGAGGCGACAATCAGCCCGTCCACCTGGCGGGCCACCATGTTATTGACCACCACCGTCTCCTGGCCCGGATTTTCATCGCTACAGGAGATCAGCAGCTGAACACCCGCCTCGCGGCAGAGGGTCTCCAGCTCATGAGAAAAAACGGCAAACCCGTAGTTGGTGATTTCCGGCACCACCAGACCAATGGTGTGGCTGCGGTTGTCCCGCAGCGAACGGGCGTGAATACTGGGCTGATAATGATGTTCTTTGGCAATCGCCAGCACACGCTCGCGTGTCTCCTCCGCCACCCGAAGCTCTTTGCTGCGGCCGTTCAGAACCAGACTGGCGGTGGCTTTTGATACCCCCGCCAGCTCCGCGATATCTTTAATGGTGACGCGTTTTGTTTTTCTCACAACGACTTAGATCCGGCTGTCAAAACCCCTATTCTATCATGCAGCTGCGCAGCGACCAGTAGCGTAATGTGATGTCGGACGCACCTTCGAAGCGAACCTGGGCCGGATGGTCAGGAAAATAGCGGCTGCTCATGACGCCTTCACCGTGATTGATGAAAATTTCGACGCTGGAACGGTCACACAGCACGCGTAAATGATGAACAGAGCCCTGCCAGTAGCGGGTCAACGTCTCTCCGGTTTCCAGGCTGGCGCGTTCCAGATGGATCCCCGCATCATCCATAATCAGCCGCAACGCGCCGGCAAAATCCACTTTTACGCACGATGCGCTCAGTTCGAACTCAAGACGCGTTCCCTCCAGCACCGGGGCATCGCTGGCGCGTCCCTGCCAGTGATGTTCATCCTCGCGCAGCGTTTCCAGCTCACGGACCGGCGTTTGCCAGAGCTTACCGTCGCGGTAGCGCAGCTCGCGCGGACAGGTCATCTGGTGGATCCAGCCGTGGACCCGTGTAGGCTGGAGCATCTCTTCGCCGTCCGGCACGCCCATCCAGCCGATGAGGATGCGGCGGCCGTCTTCTGCCACCGTGGTTTGCGGCGCGTAAAATTCGAAACCGGCATCAAGCTCATGCAATTCGCCGTGCGCAAATGCAGGCGTTTGATAATCAAATGCCCCACTCATCCAGACGGCCGGATAGGTGTTGAGATAGCGATGCGGTTCGCGCGCCAGCCCCTGTGGGCAGCAGATCAAGACGTGTGTGCCATCAAGCGCAAACAGATCCGGGCACTCCCACATATAGCCCGCGTCCGTGAGTCCATTGACGCCGTGACCGGCGATTTCGCCGCAGGACGCCCAGGTGTGCAAATCGGCTGACGTAAACAGCAGCACCTTGCCGCGCTTATGCTGATCCTGCGCCCCGAGCACCATGTACCACTGCCCGTCATGGCGCCACACTTTCGGGTCGCGGACGTGCCCGGTATACCCGTCCGGCAGGGGCAACACCGGTCCCAGTTTGGCAAACGTGCCGTCGTCATTTTGCACCGCCAGACACTGCCAGGCGGTGCGGCCGCCATCGTCAAACTTAACGTTGCCGGTATAGCACAGGGTCAGCACGCCGTTGTTATCCACGGCGCTGCCGGAGTAACAGCCATTGCGGTCATACTCTTCGTCAGGCATCAGCGCCATTGGCTCGTGCTGCCAGTGCACCAGATCTGCTGAGCTCCAGTGTCCCCAGCACTTGTAGCGATGATCGCAGCCCAGCGGGTTCCACTGATAAAACAGATGGTAACGTCCGGCAAACCAGATAAAGCCGTTCGGATCGTTCATCAGCCCCGTCACCGGCGCAGGATGCCACTGCGGATAGTGGCTGTCCGCCAGCGCACGCGGCTGGCCTTGCATAACGGCCTGCAACACGGCAGGCCAGCGGGAAGGTAAGGTCATTATTCAGAGTCCGTCTTATATTTCAGCAGCAGAGAGACGGTGAACGCCACGCCAAAGGCAATCACCATGCCGATAATATAGTTGAGCAGCGAGCTGGCCTGAACGATCGCCATACCGGGAAGCGCCGTCAGCCCAACGGCGGTCATGTAGACATGCACCGACACTACCCAGGCCCCGCCCGCTGCGCCACCGATCAGGGCCGCGATAAACGGCTTCACGAAACGCAGGTTGATGCCAAAAATTGCCGCTTCGGTGATGCCCAGCATCGCGGAAAACGCCGACGGTAAGGTAATGGCTTTGATTTTGGCATCACGAGTTTTGAACCACACCGCCAGACATGCCCCGCCCTGCGCCACGTTCGCCATCGCCCAGATCGGCAGCAGGAAGTTCACGCCAATCGACGGGTTACCCAGCAGTCCGGCCTCAATAGCGTGGAAGCTGTGGTGAATGCCGGTAATGACAATCACCGAATAGAGCCCACCAAACAACAGCCCGGCCAGCCAGCCCGCGTGGGCAATCAGGGTGCTAAGAATAAAGGAGATCCCGTCGCCCAGCGCGCGTCCCGCCGGGCCAATAATCAACAGCGCGATAAAGCCGGAGATAATGACGGTCAGGAACGGCGTCAGGATCAGATCTAACGCATCCGGGATCGCCCGGCGAAGCTGTTTTTCCACAATGCTCATAAACCACACCGCCAGCAGTACCGGGAAGACGGTTCCCTGATAGCCAATCATGGCGATTTCAAGACCGAATAAGTTCATGGTGTGGAAGCCGGACGCTACGCCCCAGGCGTTGGTCAGCGCCGGATGAGTCAGGATGCCGCCGAGCGTTGCGCCCAGATACGGGTTGCCGCCAAACTCCCGCGCGGCGGTGAAGCCAATCAGGATCGGCAGAATAATAAACGCCGCCGAGCTGCACATATCCAGCATGATATAGAGCGCGTTATCCGGATTAACCCAGCCGTAGGTTTTAACCATCCCGAGCAGGCCCATCAGCAGACCCGAGGCCACGATCGCCGGAATAATCGGCACGAAGATGTTGGAGAGCAGACGCGCGATGCGCTGGAACGGGTTAAGCTTGCGGGCTGCAATATCCGCCGCTTCCGATTTACTGGACTCGCTAATCCCTGCCGCCTGAATAAACGCGGTGTAAACCTTATTCACCACCCCTGTGCCGAAGATCACCTGCATCTGCCCGGCATTTCGAAAACAGCCTTTCACGCCTTCAACCTTGCCGATAGCCTGCTGGTCGGCAAGCGCATCATCGACCAGCACCAGACGAAGGCGCGTGGCGCAATGTGCCGCGCTGGCAATGTTCTCTTTGCCACCGAGCAGCGGAATCAGCTCGCGCGCAATATGATTAAAATCCATAGATACCTCTTCCTGACCTCTTTTTATGATGTTCGAAACGCCCCCGCAATGCGGGAGCGTGAAGGGTTAAAACCAGGTTTCCATCTGCACCCCAAAGTTCCATTCCCCACCCGCGTTGAAGCCGCTGCTGCCAAAGGCGTCATCGCTGGCGTAGTTATCCAGCTTGCTGCTCCAGTCCATCCAGGTGGCGAACAGGCGCAGCTCCGGACGGCTGAAGAAATCGCCAATCTTGCCCGCCTTTAACGTCGGGGCAAAGGTCAGCTTGTAGAAGCTACCGTTAACCGCATTGCGATCCTTGCAGCCTTCCGGGTTTAAATCCATGTACTGATAGCTGCCCTCGAACGCGAGGGCGAAATTCTGGGTCACCTCTTTTATCAGACGCGTATTGAGCGTGACCCACTCATAGCTGTCGCCCTTCACGTAGCGGTCCTTACTGCTTTGCGCCAGTACGGCGGGCGCAATGTGCCAGCCACCGCCCAGCGGCGTGACACCGTAACTTGCAAAACGCCAGGTATCGGCTTCTGACAGCAATGCGCCGTCTGCACCAATGCTTTTCACCTCGGCCCCCAGACCGTGGCCGTAAAGCAGCGCCGTTTTGGCGGAACCTTCCCGCAGGCCGTAGAAGCTCTCGTTATGCAGACCCACCAACGCATGCACCCCGTTATTCGCCGCGTCGGTTTTAATCAGATCGCCGTTGCTATCCTTACGGTCGTCATTATCTTTTGCCCGTAAGCCGCTGACCATCAACTGCACCGGCCCGGCGAAGTGGTTCATGCTTAAGATGTAGTTCTGGACGTTGTTGTCGATCTCCTCTTCGCTGCCGAAATTACGGCCATAAAGGGAGAAGTTACTGCGCAGCGTATCGTTCCACTTCACGTCGTAGACGCCGCCGCCGGTCCCGGCGAGAAATACCACGTCGGAATCCAGCCAGTGAATGTCGAAGTTGTCGCGGTCAAAACGCTTACCCGCCCAGAAGGTGCTGCCTTTCAGCGCACCGGTAACGTCCGGCAAATTGCCCAGCTCGGCAAAGGCCTGACGAATGTTCAGGTCGCTGCTGTCTGCCGACCAGTCGTTATAGGTTTTCTGACCGTCGGCCAGCATCGCCTTAAAACGCGTCGTCGCGCCATTTTCCAGCGTCTGTTTGTGCTCAACATTCAGCTCAACGTAGGTATCCGCTTCGTTCCCCAGACGCCCGATGGCCCCACCCGTTTCCCCGGCGGGTGTCAGATAAGGACCGCTTTTGCTGCTGGAGGCCGCGTCGTTCATCAGCAGCCCGGAACGGGCGTAACCGTGAAACTCAAAACCGCCTGTCCGATCGGCTTTCTCTTCCAGCGCAGTGGTACGTTGCGCCACCGCCTGTGTGGAGGTTTGCGCTTCCTGCTGCGCAGCCACCAGTTGCTGCGTTTTCTGTTCCGCTGCCGTGGCGCGTTTTTCAGCAACCTGCGCACGGGTTTCCGCCTCCTGCAAACGCTGCTCCAGCGCTGCCAGGCGCGCTTCGATACGGGTCATATCCGTCTGGGCAAAAACAGAGGTACTGCCGGCCAGCATGCCTATCATCACGGCAAGTCTGCGTTTTTTATACATTTTGTCGCATCCCTAATAACTATCGGTAAAAGTGCTAAATTGCTAAACCGGTTTAGGCGAGTGATACTAAACCGTTAAATTTTGAATCGGCAACGTTTTTTGCTAAACCGTTTTAGTAAGTGTGATCGAGGCTACAATTCAGGCCCCCGACCGGAGGCCTGGCGACGTGAATTACAGTTCGTGATGATAAGGCAGCGCGGTCATTGCCCCTTTTGCGGTTGTCGCCAGCGCTCCGCAGCGCTGTGCTAACGTGATGACCTCTGAGAGACGGGCCTGGCCATGACATGCCAGACCGAACAGCAGCCCGGCGACGAAAGCATCCCCCGCACCGGTGGTATCAATGCATTCCACGGGTGATGCAGGATAGTGCGTCAACGCGCCTCCCTGCCAGGCGGTCACGCCCTCTTTTCCCTGCGTCACCAGCACCAGCCTGGCCGGACAGGTGCGCATTAGCTCCGCCAGCCCCTCATGGACCTGCGAATTTCCGGTCAAGAACGCCAGCTCTTCCACCGAGATTTTCACCACATCTGCACAGGCTAATGCCCGCTCAAGGCACTGGCGCAGCTCGACTTCATCGTACCAGAGATCGGCGCGGATATTGGGGTCAAAGCTGACGAAACCGCCCGCCTGTCTGATAGCGGCCATCGCCTGAAACGTCGCGGAACGGCTGGGTTCGGCGCTAAGCGCGATAGAGCAGACGTGCAGCCACTCCCCGGCGCGGAATGGCGGGAGATCGGCGGCGTCGAGGAACAGATCAGCACTCGGGCGAACCATAAAGGTAAATGAACGTTCCCCGTCGTCATCGAGATCCACCACCACCGTGGAGGTGCGATGCCGCGGATCCCGTCTCAGCCATTCTGTATTAACCTGCTCATCCGCAAGCGTTTTTTGCATAAAGCGCCCGAAGGGGTCGTCGCCCACCCGGCCTATAAAGGCGCTTCTGCCTCCCAGACGCGCTACCCCTACCGCAACGTTGGCCGGTGCGCCGCCCGGACATTGCAGCAGTTTGCCCTCTCCGTCGGGCAACAGATCCACCACTGCATCGCCAAGTACCCAGATCGTCTCCATATCACCTTCTTAGCTAAATCATGTTAAACCGGTTTAGCTATTTAAGCACAGGCAGGGTGTCGGGGAAATATGGCGAGGGACAATTTGCTTAACCCACCCGATGGGGCCAGTGAATATCACCCACGCCATTGAGCTGCGGGCGGGCGAACAAAAAGCCCTGGAAGCGGCGAATACCGGCGGATTCAAGCCAGCACCACTCTTCTATCTTCTCAATGCCTTCTGCGACCAGCGTAATCTCCAGATCGGTGCAGCAGCTGATTATCGACTTCACAATCGCCTGCTTGGGCCCGCTCAGGTGGATATCGCTGACGATCTCTCTGTCGATTTTGAGCTTATCCGGCTGGAACCGCGTGAGCAGTGAAAGACCAGCATAGCCGGAACCAAAATCATCTATCGCCAGCCCAACCCCTTCCGCGCGCAGCTGTTTAATGGCGCTGTTAAACTGGTTGAAGCCAGAGATCATCTCGTTCTCAGTGACTTCAATGATCACCTGCTCTGGCTGTAGATTGTGCTTTTTGATCTGCGTTACCAGGAACTCTACCGCGCCCGGCACGTTAACCAGCGACATTGGCAGCAGGTTCACCGCCAGTTTGTGGCTGCCGATGCCGAGCTTTTGCGCCAGCGCAAAGGTCCAGGCTTTGGTTTGCAGGTCGACTTCGTAAATCTGTTCACGATCGAGACTATGGAAGAAATGCTCCGGGCTGCCGCCGTCGTTTCCGCGTATAAGCGCTTCGAGAGAACTGATTTTGCCTTCGGACGGCTCGACAATGGGTTGCAGCGCAAACTGGCAGGGCTGTCCCGCCAGCAGACCTAACCCTTTACCAAACGGCGCGCGCTCTCGCGAAAGCGTCCATTTATCAGGCTCATAGTCCGAAGCGGGTGGGATAGCGGTTTTGCCGGTGATAAAGGTCTGAATAAATTTGAAGACCCGATCCTCAGAAGTCAGATAGCTTTCCAGCTTGCTGTAATGCAGAACCGATGCCAGAACCGCTTTCGGGGTCTGAACGTCCATGTTAAACAGCAGCATTCCCACGTCTTCGAAACGTCGGCGCGGACCGTAATCGCGCATCAGCTCCACCACGCCGGTATGCCGGTTGTCCGCACGGATGGTGTTAAAAAGCGCGACGACGTTCTGTTCCGTGCCTTCGAGAATTTGCAGAACGTCATGTCCACTGGAGAGAAGAATGCCTGAGATGCCCTGCTCCGTATTACGGATCCTGGCCTTTTCAACCAGCGCGCTTAACGCTGCGGAGGTGCAGGTTAAGCTCAGCTGGCTTCGATAAATGAGAGTTGTCAGCACAGAAACGGGGTCCGGTATGGGGTATACGCCTGAACGGTATTGTTTAACACAGTTCCCCGGTGTGACCTAATCTATTCCACGTCGGGCTTAATTCTCCCCGATACGGCTGTCGATCCGCGTCTGCATATAGTCGTAGAACGGATTCGACGTCACGCGCATCAGCGCATCTTTGCCGACACTCAGAACCGATGTTTCTCCCCACAGGGCTATCGTCCCGAGACTGATTCCATAGCGGTTTTTCACCTCAGGATGGCGGCCATACAGATCGTCTTCAGGCGGGAACGGAATGGCAATATGCGACAGGGAATAAACCTCCTGCGGATACGAGACCGACAGCGGCGTCACCGTTTCCCGGGTGCTGCCCACAGGCGTTGTCTTTGCCACCATATCAAACCTGTCAGGGCTGGCATTGGTCACGATTGTGACACTGTAACGTCTTTTCGCCTCGGGCAGCAGGTCAGCCACCGCCGTCCAGGATGATGGCCTGAACAGTGGACGGAAACTCCCGGCCTGGTTGATGTCAAATACCACCAGTTCGCTGCCATTTGCCGGAAGCTGGTCAAACAGCCCGCTGACTACGGCGCGGGTACTGACCGTTGAATCCATGACCGACTGAAACGCCAGTACCGGCGGGAGCTGCGTTAGTTTGTGATCATGAACATCGCGGTTTATCTGCTCATGCAGCGCCCGGGTAAGCAGCCAGGACTGACGTGCCGCATTCACCGGGAACGAATTGTATTTATAAGGATTATATTCCGGCGAAATGTTGAGCCACGCGGCTTTGGCAAACGCCGGTAACATAGCCGGTAGCCCGGCGAATCCGGCAAAGCGCGCAAACGCCGTGACGCCAATCATCGGTGAGAGCAACACGATCTGCTGAGGTTTACGCAGTTCAGGCGCATCAAGGGCATCGAGGGCGTATTTCATCGCCAGCGCACCGCCGTTGGAATAGCCCACCAGGTGCAGGGGGAGATCGTTCCCCGTCAGGCGTGTTGCTTCACGAACCGCAAGGCGCGTAGCTGCCAGCCACGCCTCCCAGTCAACGTCTGTCAACGCGCCCGGCGCCGTGCCATGTCCGGGCAAACGAGGCACTACGGCCACAAAGCCGTGCTTTTGATAATTCACAGCCAGACGCCTGACGCTGTAGGGCGAATCCGTCAGACCGTGCAACAACACTACCGCCCCGCGCGGCTTTCCGGCAGGCATCAGCACAAACGACCGGTTTGCATCCGGAGTAAAGTGTCCTGGCCACACCAGGCTCTGACGGTAATAGCGGTTCAGCGGCGTGCGCTCTGCGGGGGTGACTTTCGCCGTCACCTCAGCATCAAGAGCGGTGAAGATGGCGTTTTCCCGCGCGACATAGGCTACGAAGGTCGCGTTATCCATCTCCTGCACGGACATTTCGTCAGCCCGCCATGTATGCCAGTGATGCAGGGCCGGCCCCTGCTGCGAAAGATAAACCCGCACCGCCAGCAGAACGAGCACAATGATCCCGATGACCATCGCTATTTTTTTTGCGAGAGCCATCAGGCGCACGCTGACCCGCCAGGGCAAATTCGCCATGTAAGGCTCCCTCTCTTATCCACAGATCTTTCATCTTACCAAAAAATGTGAAGAGGCTGTCGTATTCACCAAATAGATACCGCTCAGGCCGGACACTGCACCAAAAGTGAACTACGCTGCACAAATGTTGAGCATCTGTTAAACAAATATTGCATTAACTTTGCTGCACAGCGCGTTTTCGCCGCAATGTGAACATGGCACGCGTCCTGCATTGTTAATCTGATAACAGAAACCCGGCATTTGACAGCCAGTTAACAGCGAGGCGGTATGACGACCAAACCAGAGGTGTTGAGCCGTATCGAAGCGACCTTTAGCCAGCTCACCCCGAGCGAAAAGCGGGTGGCAAGCTGGATGCTGGCGCACGTCGGGCAGATCCCCTTTGAAACGGCTGAGAGCGTGGCGCTGGCCACGGCCACCAGCGGGATCACCGTCGGACGCTTTCTGCGCAAGCTGGGCTATCGCAACCTTGATGACGCCAAAAAAAGCCTGCGCGATCCCCATCAGCCCTGGGGCATTAACGAGCGTCTGGACTCCTGGAAACAGCAACAGCCGCTGTCGGATCGCCTTCAGCACTCCCTGTCGCTGGAGGTGGATGCCATTGCCCATGTTTATCAGCTGGCGCAAAGTGAAACGTTCAGGCAGGTGGTCCAGCAACTTTCCCATGCCGACGCCGTCTTCGTGCTTGGGATCCAGTCCACGCGCGGGATCGCCAATGCGTTCTTCAGCCATCTGGAGTATCTGCGCCCGCGGGTAAGCTATTCCGAAGGGCTCTCCGGTAGCTGGGTGGAGTCGCTTAACTCCGGCTTTGCTAACCCGTATATCGTGCTGACCGATACCCGCGCCTACTCCGCCATTGCCCGCCAGTACTGCCGCGTGGCGAGCGAAAAAGGCCTGGCGATGGCGCTGATCACCGATATCTGGTGCCCGTGGGCGCGGGATTACCCGATTGATTTACTCCAGGTGAAGACCGATACCGGCCATTTCTGGGACTCGCTGGCGCCGGTGAGCTGTCTGTTCAACCTGCTGCTGTCGGGCGTCGTGGAGGCGCTGGGGGAAGCGCTGCCGGAACGTCTGGCAATCAACCGACAACTACAACAAGAATTTGGTCAATTTGAACGCTAAAGGAGCGGAGCTATGCCTGAAGAGAGTCAACTGATTGATGTGGCGAAAACTTTTCCTACGCTGCATATCGATCTGAAATACTCGACCGCCGATAACATTACCGGCCGCCCGATCTATCAGCACGCCGCGTGCCTGCTGCACACTGATGCCGCCACCGCGCTGGCGAAATCGATCAGTATCGCCGCGCTGGCCGGTCTGAAGCTGGTGGTCTACGACGCCTATCGCCCGCAGCAGGCACAGGCGCAACTCTGGGATGCCTGCCCCAATCCGGAATACGTGGTGGATGTCGCGATTGGCTCGAACCACAGCCGGGGCACTGCCATTGACGTCACGCTGATGGATGAACACGACAACGTGCTGGATATGGGCGCCGGGTTTGACGAAATGCACGACCGTTCTCATGCCTGGCACCCTTCCGTTCCGCCCGAGGCGCAGCGAAATCGTCTGCTCCTGAACGCCGTTATGTACGGCGGCGGTTTTGTGGGCATCAGCAGCGAGTGGTGGCATTTCGAGCTGCCGAACGCCGCCAGCTATCCGCTGTTAGATGACCAGTTCGCCTGTTATCCAACCACACACTCACTGTAATTCTGGAGCCCGGCCATGAAAACAACGCTGCTTACTACCCTGATTGCCGCTACGCTCGCCCTGAGCACCCTTCCCGCGCTGGCGGCGGTGCCAAAAGATATGCTGGTGATAGGGAAAGCTGCCGATCCGCAAACGCTGGATCCGGCGGTCACTATCGATAACAACGACTGGACGGTGACCTACCCCTCGTACCAGCGTCTGGTGAAATACAAGCCTGGCACCACGGAGGTGGAAGGTGATCTGTCGACGGGCTGGAAGGCGTCAGACGACCAGAAAGTGTGGACGTTCACCCTGGCAGATAATGCAAAATTCTCCGACGGCACGCCGGTGACCGCCGAAGCGGTCAAGCTGTCGTTTGAACGTCTGCTTAAAATCAACCAGGGACCTTCCGAAGCGTTCCCGAAAGATTTGAAAGTGGAGGCGGTGGATGAGCATACGGTGAAATTCACCCTCAGCCAGCCGTTTGCCCCGTTCCTCTACACGCTGGCCAATGACGGCGCGTCGATCGTCAACCCGGCGGTGCTGAAGGCCAATGCCGCCGACGACGCACGCGGTTTCCTGGCGCAAAACACCGCGGGTTCCGGACCGTTTATGCTGAAAAGCTGGCGGAAAGGTCAACAGCTGGTGATGGTGCCCAACCCACACTGGCCAGGTGAAAAGCCGCACTTCAGGCGCGTCTCGGTGAAGATTATCGGTGAAAGCGCCTCGCGTCGCCTGCAACTTTCCCGTGGCGATCTGGATATCGCCGACGCCCTGCCGGTGGATCAGCTTGCTGCTCTGAAGCAGGAAGGCAAAGTGGCCGTGGCGGAATACCCGTCCCTGCGGGTGACCTACCTCTATCTGAACAACAGTAAGCCTCCGATGAATCAGGTGGATTTGCGCCGCGCGGTCTCCTGGGCGACCGATTACCAGGGGATGGTGGAAGGCATTCTCAGCGGGAACGGCAAGCAGATGCGCGGCCCGATCCCGGAGGGCATGTGGGGCTTCGATGCGAACGCCATGCAGTACAGCTTTGACGAGGCCAAAGCCAAAGCGGCGCTGGAGAAAGTCAAAGATAAACCTGCCAGCCTGACGTTCCTCTACTCCGATAACGACCCGAACTGGGAGCCTATCGCCCTCTCCACGCAGGCGAGCCTGGGCAAGCTGGGGATTAACGTCAAGCTCGAGAAACTGGCGAACGCCACCATGCGCGACCGCGTCGGCAAAGGTGATTATGACATTGCGATTGGTAACTGGAGCCCGGACTTCGCTGACCCGTACATGTTCATGAACTACTGGTTCGAATCGGACAAAAAAGGGCTGCCGGGGAACCGCTCATTCTATGAGAACAAAGAGGTCGATGCGCTGTTGCAGGCGGCACTGAAAACCACCGTTCAGGCGGAACGCACCAAAGATTACCAGCAGGCGCAGAAAGTGGTGATTGACGAGGCGGCTTACGTTTATCTGTTCCAGAAGAACTACCAGCTGGCGATGAACAAAGAGGTCAAAGGCTTAACCTTTAATCCGATGCTTGAGCAGGTCTTTAACATCGCCACCATGAGTAAGTAACGGCCCACGCCGGGGGGAAGTGTATGACGTTCTGGAGCATTGTGCGCCAGCGCTGCTGGGGGTTAATCCTGGTGGTGGCCGGTGTCTGTATTATTACTTTTATTATTTCACACCTGATCCCCGGCGATCCGGCCCGCCTGCTGGCCGGTGATCGCGCCAGCGATGAAATCGTGCAGGGCATCCGCCAGCAACTGGGGCTGGATCAACCACTCTATATTCAGTTTGGCCGCTACGTTGAGGCGCTGGCACATGGCGATCTGGGCACGTCTATTCGCACCGGTCGCCCCGTTGCGGAAGATTTGAAAGCTTTTTTCCCCGCCACGCTGGAGCTTGCCTTTTGCTCCCTGCTGCTGGCGCTGGTGATTGGCGTGCCGCTGGGCATTTTATCGGCGGTGTACCGTAACCGCTGGCTGGATCACCTGGTGCGACTGATGGCGATGACGGGCATCTCGACGCCTGCCTTCTGGCTGGGACTGGGAGTTATCGTTCTGTTCTACGGGCAACTGCAAATTCTGCCCGGCGGCGGCAGGCTGGACGACTGGCTCGATCCTCCCGCCCACGTTACCGGTTTTTATCTGCTGGACGCTCTGCTGGAAGGCAACGGCGAGGTGTTTTTCAACGCCCTGCAGCACCTGATTTTACCCTCCCTGACCCTGGCCTTTGTGCATCTGGGTATTGTGGCGCGTCAGGTACGTTCCGCGATGCTGGAGCAACTGAGCGAGGATTATATTCGTACCGCCCGCGCGAGCGGGTTGCCGGGCTGGTACATCGTCCTGCGCTACGCCTTACCCAACGCCATGATCCCCTCCATTACCGTGCTCGGGCTGGCGCTGGGCGATCTGCTGTACGGGGCGGTGCTTACCGAAACCGTGTTTGCCTGGCCGGGAATGGGGGCCTGGGTGGTGACCTCCATTCAGGCGCTGGATTTCCCTTCCGTCATGGGCTTCGCGGTCGTGGTATCGCTGGCCTATGTCTTCGTTAATCTGGTGGTGGATCTGCTGTACCTGTGGATCGACCCGCGAATCGGGCGCGGAGGTGCCGAATGATGTTAACTCAGGAAACGCCCGTCCCTGTCAGCACCGCTAAACAGCGCATCAACTGGGCAAAGCTGTTCTGGATGTTACGCAAAAGCCCGCTCACGCTGATCGGCGGGGTCATTATGATCGTGATGCTGCTGATGATGGTGGTCTCGCCGTGGATAGTCCCGCACGATCCGAACGCGCTGGATCTGACCGCGCGCTTGCAGGCACCGTCAGCCCAGCACTGGTTTGGCACCGATGAGGTGGGCCGGGATCTGTTCAGCCGCGTGCTGGTGGGCAGCCAGCAGTCCATCACAGCGGGGCTGGCGGTGGTGGTGATTGCGGGCGGCATCGGTTCGCTGCTCGGCTGTTTGTCCGGCGTACTTGGCGGGCGCGGCGACGCCATCATTATGCGCATCATGGACATTATGCTCTCCATCCCCTCGCTGGTGCTGACGATGGCCCTGGCCGCCGCGCTCGGCCCAAGCCTGTTTAACGCGATGCTGGCGATTGCGATTGTACGCATTCCGTTTTACGTGCGGCTGGCACGCGGGCAAACGCTGGTGGTGCGCCAGTTCACCTACGTGCTGGCCGCCCGCACCTTTGGCGCATCGCGCTGGCACCTGATCAGCTGGCATATCCTGCGTAACGCCCTGCCGCCGCTGATCGTACAAGCGTCGCTGGATATCGGCAGCGCCATTCTGATGGCCGCCACGCTGGGCTTTATTGGATTAGGCGCGCAGCAGCCGACCGCCGAATGGGGGGCAATGGTGGCCGTGGGGCGTAACTACGTGCTTGACCAGTGGTGGTACTGCGCGTTTCCGGGGGCGGCAATTCTGATCACGGCGGTTGGCTTTAATCTGTTTGGCGATGGTCTTCGCGACCTGCTGGATCCCAAATCAGGAGGGAAGCAGTCATGAGTGATTCCGTATTATCGATTGAAGATTTGCACCTGAGCTTCCCCATTTTTCGCGGTGACGTCCACGCGCTCAACCACGTCTCGCTGGAGATTGGCCGGGGTGAAATTGTCGGCGTGGTGGGCGAATCCGGCTCGGGAAAATCGGTCACCGCGATGCTGGCGATGCGCCTGCTGCCGGAAGGCAGTTACCATGTTCACCATGGCCGTGTCACGCTGCTCGGGGAAGATGTGCTGAACGCGTCGGAAAAACAGCTTCGTCAGTGGCGCGGCGCCAGGGTGGCGATGATTTTTCAGGAGCCGATGACGGCGCTTAACCCCACGCGCCGGATTGGCAGGCAGATGGTGGAGGTGATCCGCCAGCATCAGTCGCTTTCCCGCCGCGACGCGCGGCAGAAGGCGATCTCCCTGCTGGGCGAGATGCAAATCCCGGATGCGGCGCAGGTAATGGATCGCTATCCGTTTGAGCTTTCCGGCGGTATGCGCCAGCGGGTAATGATCGCCCTTGCCTTCTCCTGCGAGCCGGAGCTGATCATCGCTGATGAACCCACTACCGCGCTGGATGTGACCGTCCAGCTTCAGGTGCTGCGTCTGCTGAAACATAAAGCGCGCGCCAGCGGAACGTCGGTGCTGTTTATCAGTCACGATATGGCGGTGGTGTCGCAGCTTTGTGACCGGATGTACGTTATGTACGCGGGCAGCGTGATCGAAAGCGGCAGCACGCAGACCTTGATCCACCATCCTGTGCACCCCTATTCGATTGGCCTGCTGCGGTGTGCCCCGGAAAATGGTGAACCGCGCGAGATCCTCCCGGCCATTCCCGGCACGGTACCTAACCTCAGCCACCTCCCGCGCGGATGTGCTTTTCGCGAACGCTGTTTTGCTGCCGGGGCGAAATGCAGCGAAACGCCGCGCTTAATTTCCACGGGCGCAGAAGGCCAGCAGGCTGCCTGCTGGTACCCACAACAGGAGAGACGCCATGTCTGAGGTACTGCTGGAACTGGATAGCGTGCATGTGAATTTTCCTGCGCGCAAAAACTGGCTGGGGCGCGTGACGGAACAGGTACACGCCCTTAACGGCATGGATCTCCGGATCCATCGCGGCGAAACGCTGGGCGTTGTGGGGGAATCCGGCTGTGGAAAGAGCACGCTGGCGCAGCTGCTGATGGGCATGCTCAAACCGAGTACCGGTGCCTGTCAGCGCGCGAATGCAGCGGGTGGTATGCAGATGGTATTTCAGGACCCGCTCTCGTCCCTCGATCCGCGTTTACCCGTCTGGCGCACCATCACCGAGCCGGTGTGGATACAGCAACGTCGCGGCGAACGGGAGCGTCGTCAGTTGGCTGAAACGCTGGCGCAGCAGGTTGGGATTCGAGCGGAATATCTTGACCGCCTGCCGCATGCGTTTTCGGGCGGACAGCGCCAGCGCATCGCTATTGCCCGGGCGCTCTCTTCGGATCCGGACATCATCGTGCTGGATGAACCCACCAGCGCGCTGGATATTTCCGTCCAGGCACAGATCCTCAATTTGCTGGTTGCCCTGCAACAGCAGCGAAATCTGACCTACGTGCTGATCTCGCACAACGTCTCGGTGGTCCGGCACATGAGCGACCGGGTGGCGGTAATGTATCTGGGGCAAATCGTGGAACTGGGTCCGGCGGACCAGGTGCTGGGACAGCCGCGCCATCCTTATACGCAGCTGCTGCTTGACTCCGTTCCCCGGACCGGAGAACCGCTGGATGAGGATCTGGCGTTGCGAAAAACCGATCTTCCGGGTAATCGCCACCTGCCCGTTGGGTGCTATTTCCGCGACCGCTGTTCGCTGGCGACGCAGGGATGTGAACAGCCGCAACAGCTCCAGCCCTCTTCCGCAAGCCGAAGCGTGCGCTGCTGGCGTAACCGTTAAAAATGAGCCGGGCATGCGCCCGGCCCGATATCAGTTCAGTTTGTAATCCAGCGTGATTTCCGCTTTCAACAGCTGCGAGACCGGGCAACCGGCCTTGGCTTTCTGGATAATGCCGTCGAACTGCTGCGGATCGATACCCGGTACCGTCACCTTGCTTTGCAGCGCGACTTTGCTGATGGCAAAACCGCTGTCGGTTTTATCCAGCGAGACATCCGCCGTGGTATCGATGGAATCGGCGGTATAACCCGCTTCGCCCAGCATTAGCGACAGGGCCATAGAGAAACAGGCCGCGTGCGCTGCGCCAATCAGCTCTTCCGGGTTAGTCCCTTTCTCGCCCTCGAAGCGGGTGTTAAAGCCGTAAGGTTGCTGGTTAAGGACGCCACTTTCGGTCGATACCGTCCCTTTGCCGCGTTTGATGTCGCCAGACCAGTGTGCTGAACCGTGCTTATGAATCGTCATGCTTGTTCTCCTTTTGGCTTACAAAGGGATAAGTATAGGACGCATAATCTATTTTGCAGGGAAGACAGACTAGTCCGATCGCGTGGCAAGGTGGTTTGCCAGCGCGTCGAGGAACACACGCTGCGCCGCAGGCTGATAGTCTCGCGACTGATAAATACCAAAAATGCCGATCGGTTTTGGCGTATAGGCGCTGAGCACCGGCACCAGGCTTCCCTGCCGTAGCGCCGCGTCGGCCTCGCGCTCGGGCAGCATGGCAATACCACAGTGATTTATCGCCGCCTCCATCAGCAGAGATGAGATGCTGGCGCTGAGATTGCCGCTGACCGCCGTCGTGACCGGCTCCCCTGCCGGCGTAAAAAAACGCCACGACTGACCGGCAAAAAAGCTGTAATGCAGGCAGTTGTGCCGGGCTAAGTCTTCCAGCTCCTCTGGAACGCCCCGGCTTGCAAGGTAGTGCGGCGAGGCGCAAAGCACGGACCGACACTCTCCCAACCGGCGAGCGATCATACCCGGTTCGGGGTTATCGGTAATGCGGATCGCCACGTCAATTCGCTCGCCCACCAGGCTCACCGGATGGTTGTTAACATCCAGCTCAATGCGCAGTTGAGGGTAACGCTGCAACAGATCGGGCAGCACCGGAGCGATAATCTGCATCGCGGTAAAATGCGCGCAGGCGACGCGAAGCGTTCCTGAGGGTAAATCCTTCACTGACTGATCTTCAATTTCCTGAGAAATTTGCGATAGCGTGCGCGTCTTTTGCAGGACTTTCTCCCCCGCCGCCGTCAGCGTCAGCTTGCGGGTGGAGCGGTTAACCAGCCGCGCCCCGGCCCACTTCTCCATCTGCTCCAGATAACGGCTCACCATTGGACGGGAGATCCCCAGCGCCCGCGCCGCCGCGCTTAAACTCCCCAGCTCACAGATGCGGTTGTACACCTGGGCGGCAATAACGCGATCCATTTTGACCTCCATTTGCTCGATCTACGAAACTAAGCATCTCCTGTTTCAGGAATTCTGGCAAATGAAGAGATCCGTACAATAGAGACTTTCCTGAAGAACAGAGACATGACCATGACTATCGCCCGCCTTGCTTTGCTGACAACCCTTTTCACTCCGGCCGTCTTTGCCGCGCAGTTGACCGTTGATACGTATAACCCGCAGGAAAAAGGCATTTTTGCCGTTTCTTCCACGCTGGTATCTGGCCCGAAAGAGGCGGTACTGTTTGACGCCCAGTTCAGCGTGAAAGATGGCGAAGCGCTGGTAGAAAAAATTCGCCACAGCGGTAAAACGCTGAACAAAATCGTGATCACTTCCGGCGATCCGGATTTCTATTTCGGCCTGCAACCGCTGATGAAAGCCTTCCCTAATGCCAAAGTTGTCGCCACGCAACAGGTGGTGGACCATATCAGGGCCACAAAAGACGCGAAGCTCGCCTTCTGGGGGCCACAGATGAAAGATGGCGCGCCGACGCAGCTCTACGTGCCGCAAGTGCTTGCCTCAACCACCTTTATGATTGACGGTGAGAGAGTAAGCATTGAAGAGCCTGAAAGCTATGCGGCGTACGTCTGGATCCCATCCGCCAAAACCATCCTCGGCGGCACGGGCGTCTCATGGGGCATTCACGTCTGGACGGCGGATACCCAAACGCCGGAAAGCCGTAAACAGTGGCAGCAGACGCTGGATAGCATGGCTGCCCTTAAGCCCGAACGCGTTATTCCGGGCCACTACCTTGGGACACCGCCAGCGGGTACCGGCGCTATCGACTTTACCCGTCGCTATCTACAGCAGTTTGAACAGGCCCTCAGGACGCATAAAGCGTCTACCGACGTCATCATCGCGATGAAAAAACAGTGGCCGAACCTTGCGGAAGAAAGTTCGCTGGAACTGAGTGCCAAAGTGAATACCGGCGAAATGAAGTGGTAATAAGCTGATTATCTCCTGCTATATTTAAATTTTTTATAGCAGGAGTTTACTATGACATCATCAGTAAGGGGTATTGACCATATCGGTATTACGGTGCCCGACATTGAAAAAGCCACCCTATTTTTTGAACGCGCTTTCGGCGCACAGGTTTTATATCATTCTGTCGATGCAGAAACCGATAATATCGATCAGCCCGCCCAGCAGCACACCTTAAAATTATTTCCCGGCACTAAAATTCATGCCATTCGCATGCTTGTTATGCCGCACGGACCCGGCATAGAACTTTTCGAAATGCATGGCCCTGAACAGGGAATGCCCGCTCGCGCCAGCGACTTTGGCCTTCAGCATTTTGCTGTTTATGTTGATGATTTTGATAGTGCCATCGCGGCTTTCACCGCCGCCGGCGGCGAGATGTTCACCGCGCCGAAGCCGCTTAGCTTTCCGGATGAGCAAGGTGAAGGCAATGCTTTCTGCTATGGTCAAACCCCCTGGGGCAGCATTGTGGAATTGATCTCCTGGCCGACGCCCATGCCTTATGAAAAAACCACGAATTTACGCCGCTGGAAACCCTGAGTTTTATTTCTGTGCTACGGGAGATGTTATTTTTAATTCCAGGACGAATCTGAACCACAACGGCAAAAATATTTGCCAATCTGAATGTGAATTACGATTTTGCACGCCGTAACATTAAACAGACAACGACACGGAGGCAGCATGTTTACTTATTACCCGGCACATACCACAGCAGCACAACCGGAACTTGTTAACGCGATCGCACAAGGTCTTCACGCCGAGCACGGTGTTGTTACTGAAGATGACATTTTGATGGAACTGACCAAGTGGGTGGAAGCCACGGACAATGACATCCTCAGTGACATCTACCAGCAAACCATCAACTATGTGGTTAGTGGGCGAAACGCACCTCTGTAAAAACCTGCTAAGCTGGATCTGCAACCTAAGGGGTTACATTTCGTTTGCGTAAGCAAGCTTGTCCTTAAAACTATCAACAGGATTGAGGAGTTAACATGAAATCGAACCGTCAGGCACGCCATATTCTGGGACTGAACTACAAGCTCTCTAACCAGCGTAAAGTGGTTATTGAGGAGGGGAGCGAAACGCAGGTTACCCACGCTACCGGCAGAAAACGCCCTTCCGGCAAGTAAGTTCCGGCACGATATTCACAACACCATCGGTAATCCCGATGGTGTTTTTGTTTATGTGTTGCGGTAATTAATATTCAGCTCCTTTATAATACCGCCCGACCGCACCCCGTAGCACAGGCCAGAAAGATGACAAACAGCAGTGTCAGGGACGGATCTTCTTAAAAAGAGTGAGTGACATGGACAACAAACTGAAAAAACATCGTTCCCTTTATATTCCTTACGCCGGTCCGGTTTTACTGGAGTTCCCCCTTCTGAACAAAGGCAGCGCCTTTAGCATGGAAGAGCGCAGCAGCTTTAACCTGCTGGGCCTGCTGCCTGAAGTGGTTGAGACCATTGAAGAACAGGCAGAACGTGCCTGGATCCAGTATCAGGGCTTTAAAACCGAAATCGATAAACACATCTACCTGCGTAATATTCAGGACACCAACGAAACCCTCTTCTACCGCCTCGTGCAGAACCATCTTGAAGAGATGATGCCCGTCATTTATACCCCCACCGTCGGCGCGGCGTGTGAACGCTTCTCAGAGATCTACCGTCGTTCCCGCGGTGTGTTCATCTCTTATCAGAACCGTCACAACATGGATGACATTCTGCAAAACGTGCCTAACCACAACATCAAGGTGATCGTGGTGACCGATGGCGAACGTATTCTGGGCCTCGGTGACCAGGGCATTGGCGGGATGGGGATCCCCATCGGTAAGCTCTCGCTGTATACCGCCTGCGGCGGGATCAGCCCGGCCTACACCCTGCCGGTGGTACTTGACGTGGGGACCAATAACCAGCAACTGTTGAACGATCCGCTGTACATGGGCTGGCGTCACCCGCGCATTACCGACGACGAGTACTATCAGTTTGTGGATGATTTCATCCAGGCCGTGAAGCACCGCTGGCCTGACGTGCTGTTGCAGTTCGAAGACTTCGCACAGAAAAACGCCATGCCGCTGCTGAACCGCTACCGCGATGAGATCTGCTCGTTCAACGATGACATTCAGGGCACTGCGGCAGTGACCGTCGGTACGCTGATTGCTGCGAGCCGTGCGGCAGGCAGCCAGCTCAGCTATCAGAAAATTGTCTTCCTGGGTGCAGGCTCCGCGGGCTGCGGCATCGCCGAGCAAATTATTGCCCAGACCCAGCGCGAAGGCTTAAGCGAAGAGCTGGCCCGCTCCCGCGTCTTTATGGTGGATCGTTTTGGCCTGCTGACCGACGGCATGCCAAACTTACTCCCGTTCCAGACCAAACTGGTGCAGAAGCGCGAAAACCTGAAAAACTGGGATACGGATAACGAAGTGCTCTCGCTTCTTGACGTGGTGCGCAACGTGAAGCCGGACATTCTGATCGGCGTGTCCGGGCAGACCGGCCTCTTCACGGAAGAGATTATTCGCGAGATGCACAAGCACTGCGAACGCCCTATCGTGATGCCGCTGTCTAACCCGACTTCACGCGTGGAGGCAACGCCGCAGGACATCATCGCCTGGACCGAAGGTAAGGCACTGGTCGCAACCGGCAGTCCGTTTGATCCGGTGGTGTGGAAGGACAAACTCTACCCCATCGCGCAGTGCAATAACTCCTATATCTTCCCGGGTATTGGTCTGGGAGTTATCGCCTCCGGCGCGTCCCGCATCACCGACGAAATGCTGATGTCCGCGAGCGAAACGCTGGCAGGTCACTCTCCGCTGGTGAATAACGGTGAAGGCCTGGTACTGCCGGAGCTGAAAGACATTCACAAAGTGTCCCGCGCAATTGCCTTCGCGGTAGGCAAAATGGCGCAGCAGCAAGGCGTCGCGGTGAAAACCTCTGCCGATGCGTTGCAGCAGGCGATTGATGATAACTTCTGGATGCCGGAATACCGTAGCTATCGTCGTACTTCGATTTAAATCGGAGTTTTGAACGTTCCCTCTCTTCACAAGGGAGAGGGAACGTGAAGTCCCTTCTCCCTTTTTCCTCTAATTCCCTTAATCCTGCCTATAAATGCTTTGTTGAAAGTCACTCATGATAATTTGGCTTTAAAAATGCAGCAGGATCGATCATTTGAAAAATGCATACCTAATCAAAAATCTATATCCTTTTAAAATATATAAATTTTACATAACACTTCTTGCCTAACAAATAGTTTTTCTTAAGAGTTTAGTAACGTTTTGCATCACTAAATTCATTTATTGAAAAAGGAGTTTTGAAATGGCAATCCCAGCATATCTATGGCTGAAAGATGACGGCGGCGCAGATATCAAAGGCGCGGTTGATGTGCAATATCGCGAGGGCAGTATTGAAGTATTAGGATTCGGTCATGGACTGCATCTACCGACAGATAATATGACAGGAAAAATCACGGGTACGCGCATGCATAGCGCTCTGGTTTTTGAAAAGGAGTTCGACAGTTCCAGCCCTTACTTATACAAGGCTGTAGCAAAAGGCCAAACGCTAAAAAGTGCCGAGTTTAAGTGGTACAAAATCAATGATGCTGGTCAAGAGGTCGAATACTTCAACATGTTCCTTGAGAACGTTAAAGTGGTCTCAATATGCCCGGTGATGCATGACGTAAAAAATCCAGCAATGGAAAAACATAATCATTTAGAAAATATTTCCCTCCGTTACGAGAAGATCACATGGCGACACTGTGACGGTAATATCATCTTTGCTGATTCCTGGAATGACAGATCATGAATCTCCTACAGTGCTTTTTCCACCTCAACGGAGGTACGTACGCTACTTTGTCTGTGCCCGGAGTTGGCTTTTTTCCTGCATTTTCAGGGAATGGTGACGCGACGAACCGTGCAGAAAGCGCAAATATACCTGATATCGGCCCACTCCCGCCTGGTCGCTATTACATACTTTTACGTGGATTAGGGGGTTGGTATACTCAAACTAAGGATAGTGTTAACGCATTTTTCACCGGTTCGAATCGGAACGAATGGTTTGCATTATATCGCGATGACGGATTGATAAATGATGAGACTTTTGTGAAAGGCGTAAGGCGAGGTGAATTCCGGTTACACCCTATCGGGCCATCTGGCATAAGTAAGGGTTGTATTACACTTTATAGTCAGAGCGATTTTAAGATTCTGGCATCAGCCTTACTTCGAACTGGAGGGCAGCAATTGGGAAACTACATGATTGCACATGGCGTTGTGCAGGTCTATTAATGAAGGCGGCATTCCTTGTGTTGTTGTGGTGTATAGCCGTGTTTCTATCAATGTTTACACTCTACAAGATTGTTCCACCAGAAACGCAGTACGATTTTGTGGAGCTTTTTGGAATATATGGCGACGAAAGGATAATGGATTTTGTTTTGTATGTTTTCTTCGGCATGGCCATATTCATTGCGTCTGTAATCACGCTATCCCTGTATTTGCTTATACGAAAAAGATGATTCTGGGCAGCGACGCTGCCCTTCCTTTTATCACATCACGCGCTTAGTTCTGTATCCGCAACCGAAGATATCGCTTTTTGCCGCAGTAGTATGTTCATTCTATGAAAATGTTGTATAGTGATGGTTACTAATAATCACTTAACTTATAAGGAGGCCAATTATGCTGTACTGTGAAATTTTCAATGTTTCACATACATTTGGTGATCGCACCAGCTCAAGCGTTATCGGTATCGTGCTGCGATAACTTCCGCTTGAGCGAAGACACCAACCCCTGAAATCCCTTCTCTCGGGCTTACTGAGTTATCGTCAGCGATGTTTGACGAGGCATAAACATGCCTGTAACTCTTGGGTAAGCAACAATGAGCACTTTACTCACTGCACAATCTTTACGTGTTGATACGGCGTTTGGCACGCTGTTCGACTCCCTCTCCTTTACGCTGAAAAAAGGCGACCGCATTGGCCTGCTGGGCGACAACGGCTGCGGCAAAAGTACGTTGCTGAAGGTGTTGGACGGCACAGACTCCCCTGCTGCCGGAACCGTCGCATTGGCCGGATACTGTCTGATGGCGCGCGTTGAGCAACACCTGCCAGAAGCCATTTATCCCCTGACCATGCTGGATGCCGTGCTGGCGCAACTGCCCGCGACTGAACGCGAGAGTCTGCACTGGAAAGCTGAAACGCTGCTGGCGGGTATGGGCTTTACACCGCAGGACATGGCCTTAACGTCGGCAACGCTGAGCGGCGGGCAGCACACGCGTCTCCTGCTGGCGCGGGCGCTGATCGGCGATCCAGATCTGTTACTGCTGGACGAACCGAGTAACCACCTCGATTTGCCGACCCTGCTCTGGCTGGAACAGTTTTTACAGAACTGGTCCGGCAGCTTTGTGCTGGTCTCACACGACAGGCAACTATTGGATGCCGTCACCAACGGCAGCTGGATCCTGCGCGATAAGATGTTGCACTACTTCGCCCTTCCCTGCACCGCCGCGCGTCAGGCGCTGGTAGCCAAAGACGAAAGTGATGCGCTGCGGCATAAGGCGGAGCAAAAGGAGATTGATCGCGTAACCGCCAGTGCCAGACGGCTGGCCACCTGGGGCAAGGTCTACGATAACGAAGATCTGGCCCGCAAAGCCAAACAGATGGAAAAGCAGGTCGAACGGCTTAAGGAGAGTCAGACAGAGCTCACCGCAGGCAGTCCGTGGACATTAACCCTGCGCGGTGACGCCCTGCGGGCAGACCGGCTACTGGAGATGGAAAACCTAAGCGTAGCGCCTGAGCCTGGCCTGTCTGAGCTGTTTCACGTCGACATTGCGCGGCTTAGAAGTGGCGATCGCGTGGCTATCGTCGGGCGTAATGGCTGCGGCAAATCATCACTGATGAAGCTTATCTGGCGGCATTTCTCAGGTGAACCTTCAGAGACTGGCCTGAAACTTCATCCTCGCGTGTCGCCAGGCTATTACGATCAGACGCTGAATCAGCTTTCGGAGGAGGCAACAATCTTTGACGCGCTGGAGCCTTTCGCGCCAGATCCGCAGACCCGTAAAATGGCCCTCATCAGTGCCGGGTTCCCGTGGGCGCGTCACGGACAAAAAGTCAGTACGCTGAGCGGTGGGGAACGTTCGCGCCTGCTGTTCATCGGCCTGACGCTTGCTCGCTATAGCCTTCTGATGCTGGATGAGCCAACCAACCACCTGGACATGGAAGGCAAAGAGGCGCTGGCGGAAACACTGCAACAGTTTGAAGGCGGAGTGCTGCTGGTGAGCCACGATCGTCAGTTAATTAGCCAGAGTTGTAACCGCTACTGGCTGATTGAGGACGGCAGGCTTAGCGAATGGCACGATGCGGAGGCGGTGTTTGAGCGCCTGCGTGCGAGCACCGGTCCGGTGGTGCCTGAGGCGTCGAAGACCGCATCGAAGGCACCACCTTCAGCGTCTGACGATCTGCTCGAACGCCTGGTTGCCCTGGAAATGCTGCTGGAAGAGGATTTGGCGCGCAAGCCAAAACACCAAAAACCGCAGTTGCAGGCGCAATGGCGAAGAGAGATTGAGGAGATAGAAGCCCAACTATAAATCTGTACCCGGCGGTCATTACGCCGGGTTTTTTACGTTAGCGTTTTCCCCTACTGATTATTAGAGGATCACCGTATTCTTAATCTGAAACTGAATTAATTGATGACATTATGTTGCGGTTGCCTTGCATTACAGCGCCAAAGTATTAATCCTTAATGGGTATTACACCTGCTATGCAGATACTCATTAGTAAAAGGAGAAACACATGAAGGCTGCTGTTGTCACTCAGGATCATCAGGTTAACGTTACAGAGAAAACCTTACGCGCGCTCAAACATGGTGAAGCGCTGCTGAAGATGGAGTGCTGTGGCGTTTGCCATACCGATCTCCATGTTAAAAATGGCGATTTTGGCGACAAGACCGGGGTGATCCTCGGCCATGAAGGGATTGGTATTGTCAAAGAGATTGGTCCGGGCGTCACGTCACTGAAAGTTGGCGATCGTGCAAGCGTGGCGTGGTTCTTCGAAGGCTGTGGCCACTGTGAATATTGTAATACCGGCAACGAAACTCTGTGCCGTGACGTAAAAAACGCGGGTTACTCCGTCGACGGCGGCATGGCGGAAGAGTGCATCGTGACCGCGGATTACGCGGTTAAAGTCCCGGAGGGGCTGGACTCTGCGGCGGCCAGCAGCATCACCTGCGCCGGTGTCACCACCTACAAAGCGGTAAAAGTCTCTGAGATCAAACCCGGCCAGTGGATTGCGATCTATGGCCTGGGCGGTCTGGGCAACCTCGCACTGCAATACGCCAAAAATGTCTTTAATGCGAAAGTTATCGCCATTGACGTGAATGACGAGCAGTTGAAGCTCGCTGCCAGCATGGGCGCAGACTTAACCGTGAACTCCCGCAGTGAAGATGCGGCAAAAGTGATTCAGGAGAAAACCGGCGGCGCACATGCGGCAGTGGTGACGGCGGTGGCGAAAGCGGCCTTCAACTCTGCCGTTGACGCGGTTCGCGCCGGAGGCCGCGTGGTGGCTGTTGGCCTGCCGCCGGAAGCGATGAGCCTGGATATTCCACGTCTGGTCCTGGATGGGATTCAGGTGGTGGGCTCTCTGGTGGGTACTCGTCAGGATCTGCTCGAAGCCTTCCAGTTTGCGGCTGAAGGTAAGGTGGTTCCGAAAGTCACGATGCGCCCACTGGAAGATATCAACGCCATCTTTAAAGAGATGGAACAGGGCCAGATCCGTGGCCGTATGGTGATTGATTTACGTTCTTAACCGCGGTGGCCGGGTAGCGGGTTTGTCCTGCCCGGCCTGTCACGTAGACGAACGGCGATCGGAAATCCACTCCTGAACCTCGATCTGGAACGTGTCCGGCGCTTTTCGATACATCTTCCGCGCCAGATCCAGGATGGTATGGCGTCCTAACTCCTCTTCCATCCGCTGCTGCGCGCTGTCCATAACCGATCGCACCCCGCACGGTCCGTCACAGACCCAGGCCGGTGGCGTTTCATCAAATACCGCCAGGCGCTGACGCACTTCCCGACATTCGAACATATTCTTATCGCCGTCGATGACGTGCGCCACGTCCAGCACGCTGATCAGCTCTGCCGGACGCGCCAGCCGGAATCCTCCCCCCTTGCCTTCAGTGCTGATAACCAGCCCCGCGCGTGACAAACGAGTGAAAATCTTCCCAAGATAGTCGTACGGTACGCCCTGCAAGGCCGCCATCTCCCGGACGCTCATCTCACGCTCATTGCCTTTTGCATCCACCATACACATCAGGCTATGAATGCCATATTCCACACCAGAACTGTAAAACGCCATGGCTCACTCCGGGTTATTGTTCGCTGCATTATAACGAATTTTAACTCAGAAAGAAGTTGTCGCAGTTAACTCCGACAAGTATAGTGGCAGTTATGTCAGACACACAGCCTGACGAACAAAAGGATCGAGTATGAAAAAGCAGATTTTAATTGTGGGTAGTGGGTTTTCCGGTATGTGGGCTGCGGTCAGCGCCGCGCGTCTTTCTGCTCTGGAAGGTAATAATAGCCTCAGCATTGCCGTGCTGGCCCCGGTGCCGGAACTGCGCGTTCGTCCACGTTTTTATGAAGAGAACGTGTCGACGATGGTCGCGCCACTGACCGAACTGTTTGTTGAGCTGGGTATTGCCTTTATTTCGGGCGAAGCACAACGTATTGATACCTCATCTAAAACCGTTTTGTATCGCGATTCAAACGGCGCCATTGCCGAAGTCAACTGGGAACGTCTGATCCTCGCAACCGGTAGCCAGACTAAACGTCCGCCGATTGCCGGTCTGACTGAATACGCATTTGATATCGACCAATTCGACTCCGCCAGGTTGTTCGAGCAACATCTTGATTCTCTTGTTTCGCGCCCCTCCACCCCAGAACGCAATACCGTGGTCGTGTGTGGAGGCGGTTTTACCGGCATTGAGCTGGCAACGGAACTCCCTGCTCGTCTTCGCACCCGCTTCGGCGCCGATACAAAGACTAAAGTAATCGTAGTTGAAAGAGGTGCAACTATTGGCGGGCGTTACAGCGAGGCGCTGCGTAACACCATTGAAGAAGCAAGCAACGCGCTGGATGTTGAATGGCGTTTAAACAGTGAAATTGAAGCTATTGATGCCAGCGGCGTGACGCTGAAAAATGGAGAGCGCATTGCCAGCGCGACTGTAGTGTGGACGGCAGGGGTAGAAGCTAACCCCCTCAGCCTGCAAATTGACGGGGAACGCGACACTCAGGGACGCCTTATCGTCACCGACACGTTGCAGGTCCCTGCGCATCCGGAGGTTTACGCGACGGGTGATATGGCGCACGCCAAAACGGACGATGCGGGCAACACGGCACTGATGACCTGCCAGCACGCGATCCAGCTGGGGAAATTCGCCGGACATAACGCAGCTGCCAGCCTGTTAAATCTGGAGCCGTACCCTTACCGTCAAGTGAATTACGTCACCTGTCTGGATCTGGGTGGCTGGGGCGCGGTGTACACCGAGGGCTGGGAACAGCGTGTTAAATCCGTGCGCGAGGAAGGCAAAAAGATCAAAGTCGCCATCACCAACGAACTGATTTACCCGCCAGCAGCAGACAAAGCAGTCGCATTTGCCGCCGCTGACCCGCTGGCGAAATTCGTGTAGTCCCCTCCTGTGCCCGCGACCAGCGGGCAAAGCGTGAAATCAGGCCAGCGCTCCTGCGTTGGCCTGACGCTTTTTGGCACATAAAAAACCGTACATCAACAGAGAGGTCATTGCTGAGAAGGATAAGATCGCTGCCGGAAGCGTGACATAGCTCCAGCTAAAGCCGAGCGTAATCATCATTCCACCGAAATACGCGCCTATTGCGCTGCCGAGGTTAAACGCCATTTGCCCGCCTGCGGCGCCCAGCATCTCGCCGCCTTTCGCATTTTGCAGCAGCAGTATTTGCAGCGGCGCAGAGAGCGCAAACAGCCCGGCGCAGCAGACGAACCCCATTACCAGTGAAGCTGTTTTAAGCTCGCCAAACGCGAACAGTAACAGCAGCGAAGCCACAATCACCATGTCGGTGGTGGCAGCAATGCGCAGCGGGCTAAAGCGCGACGACAGCTTGCCGCTGAAGACATTACCCAGCACCATGCCCAGCCCCATCAGCATCATGATCGCGGTCATGACGCCCTCGGAAAAGCCTGACACGTTGACCATAAACGGCTTCACGAAGCTAAACCAGGCAAACACCCCGGCATTGCCAAACATCGTTGCGGCAAAAATTAGCCACGGTTCCGGTTTTTTCAGGAAGTGGAATTGTTCTGTCAGCCGGGTGGTTGTCGTGTCGTGAATGTCTGGCACCCACAGCAGAACAGAGAGGATCACCAGCGCATCAAAGACGGCAATCAAAAAGAAGGTGTAACGCCAGTTAAATTCATGTCCCAGCCACGTCCCGAGCGGGACGCCAAGCAAATTGGCAACGGTCATCCCGGCAATCATCCCTGCTACAGCAACCGTCACCTTACCCGGTGGCGCAATTTTTGACAGGATTATCGCCCCCACACCGAAAATCGCGCCATGCGGGAAACCAGAGATTAAGCGCCCCGTCGCCAGCCCTATGTAGGTGTCAGAGAAGGTAAAGAGCGCGTTACCGACGACGCACATCGCCACCAGAAACAGCAGCGTTGTTTTCAGCGAAAATTTACTGGAAAACAGCGCCACAATCGGCGCGCCGATCACTACGCCAAAAGCGTAAAACGAAATCATATTTCCGGCGGAGGGAATCGAAATGCCCGTATCATGAGCCAGTTCTGTCAGCACGCCCATGATGCCAAATTCAGCCATCCCCAGGCCAAAGGTAGCCAGTGCTAACGAAAAAATTGTTTTTTTCATACCGCGACCACTGTTAAAAAATACGCAGCGTGCATTATTGATTAAACTTGTATGGTGAACCAGTTCAAATCAGCTTTCTGACACATTAATCCATTCATTCAGGCCGATTACACGCTTAGTACGGCCTCGATCCCGCGACCGGACCCATAGGGAGCCCCGCCATGGTCAGTAAGAAGAAAACCCGTGTTGTTGATGATGTCGTTAAAAACGCGCCGCTCAAAACCAAAGCGTACGAGCAAGAGCTTCGCCGCCTCCATGTTGAACTGGTTAAGCTCCAGCAATGGGTGGTCGCCAAAGGGTTAAAGGTCTGTATTGTTTTTGAAGGGCGAGACGGCGCGGGTAAAGGCGGCGCCATCAAAGCCATCACCGAACGCGTCAGCCCCCGGGTGTTTCGCGTTGTTGCGTTACCGGCCCCCACAGATAAAGAGAAAAGTCAGCTCTATTTTCAGCGTTACGTTCCCCATCTGCCCTCTGCCGGTGAAATCGTCATTTTTGACCGGAGCTGGTACAACCGCGCAGGCGTGGAAAGAGTAATGGGTTTCTGTACCGAAGAGCAGGCCGAAAAATTTCTTGATGGAACGCCGGTAATGGAAAAAGCGATGGTCGATGCCGGTATCATATTGTTGAAATACTGGCTTGAAGTAACGCCAAAAGAGCAGGAACGCCGCCTGCGCGATCGCATTAATGATGGTCGCAAGATCTGGAAGCTGTCTCCAATGGACATAAAATCTTTCAATCTGTGGGATGAATATACCCTCGCCCGTGATGCGATGTTTAAAGCGACCGACACCGCCTGGGCGCCGTGGTTTGTGGCGCGCTCAGAAGATAAAAAACGGGTTCGGTTGAATATTATTTCGCATCTGCTTTCACAGATCCCCTATAAAGAAATTCACGTTGACAAGGTGGATTTACCGAAACGCAAGATCGGCAAAGTGAAGCCAACAAAATATCCCTTCCGGTATATTGCAGAGCGGTTTTGATATTACTGGAAGACGGCTCGCATAATGTAGATTACCAGGGGAAACAGTATTGTTTTTTGTTGGCTGCGGTTGATAATGACCGCACCAACAAAGGAGAAAACATGAAACCGAACCGCACAGAAAGATGTGCTACGACAGAGCGCCCTACGGGGAATAGACCTCGCCCACTCTCTACAGTAGGAGAGCTCAAGCGGCAGCGTCAACAGGATCAAGGATTTATTAAATCAATGAATGAATTAACGGCCAAAGCTGGGCTATTATCGGATGACCCTTATTTCGGAGGGCTTTGATGTGTTTTCAGTTTGACGTTTACCGCAATCCATCAAACAGAACGTGTGAATATCAACCCTATTTTATGATTATTCAGCACGATAATTATGACGACTTATCAACGAGACTTATTGTCCCGTTAAGCTATCACAATCATTTAAGAGGATATTCAAACGCTGCAACGCCACTGGTGAACCTTGAATTCCAGACATATTTTCTTAATACAGCCAACATCACACACGTGGAGACAAAAAAACTTAATAATAAGGATTATGTATGTAATCTGCGCAGTGCAAGAAGCAGTGTTCTTGCAGGAATTGATGCGTTAATTACCAATACGTAGCTAAAAGCCGCGCAAGCGCAGCGCCGCCGGACAATGCCGACGGCGCGAGGTTTACTTCAACCCTTCCGAACTCTCTTTTTGCGCTTCAAGACGCTCAATGTCGCGGTACCAGCGCGGATGGTGCTTCTGCGCCCAGCGGCGGCTCACCTTCCCTTCAATCATGCCTTTAATCGACCCTTTCACCCAGAATGCCATATACATATGGATCAGAATGGCGTGGATCAGAATAATGGCCGAGGTCGCGTGGATCAACAGCGCGTAGCGCACTACCTGAATCGGGAAATAGTGCGCAAAATACGGACGCCAGATGATCACCCCGGTCACCAGCAGCACAAAAATCATGCTCATGATGGTCCAGAACATCATCTTCTGCCCGGCGTTATATTTGCCCACCTTCGCGACTTTATGCTCGTTGCCTTTCAGAACCTCAACAATCCCTTTTAGCCACGGAATATCCTGCTTGTCAGGGATGTTGTGATGAACGAAACGTACAAACATAAACATCAGCACCACGAAAATCAGTACGCCGAAGAACGGATGCAGAATGCGCCCCATCTGCGGTGTCCCGAAGGTTTCCGTTAGCCACTGTAGCGTCGGGAAGAAGAACGAAATGCCGGATACCGCCACCAGGAAGAAGCAGATGACCACCGTCCAGTGACAGGCGCGATCGACAAATTTTGTGCGCACTATCATTTTCGACTTACTCATGATGCTCCTCCTCGTCGTCATCCACCTCTTTATTCGGCCCGATACCGATGTAGTGATAAATCAGCCCGGCAAAGGTGGCGATAAAGCCCGCCGCTGAGAGCGGCTTAAGCGCCCCTTTCCAGAGGTTGATTGAGGTATCGATCGCCGGATCCTTCGGCAGATTGTGATACAGCTCCGGCTGGTCATTGTGGTGCAGAACATACATGACGTGCGTACCGCCCACGCCCTGCGGGTTATAAATCCCGGCCTTGTCATAGCCGCGCGCTTTGAGCTTATCCACCCGCTGCTGCGCCACTTCCAGCATCTCTTTTTTGGTGCCGAAGTGGATAGCCCCGGTAGGACAGGTCTTCACGCAGGCAGGCTCCTGTCCGACGCTGACGCGATCGACACACAGCGTGCATTTATAGACCCGGTTATCTTCTTTATTGAGGCGCGGGATATTAAACGGACAGCCTGCGATGCAGTAGCCGCAGCCGATACAGTTATCCTGCTGGAAGTCGACGATCCCGTTGGCGTACTGAATAATTGCACCCGCAGACGGGCATGCCTTCAGGCAGCCCGGATCTTCACAGTGCATACAGCCGTCTTTACGGATTAGCCACTCCAGCTTGCCGTTCTGGTCGGTTTCGCTAAAGCGCATCACCGTCCAGGACTTGGCGCTCAGATCAGCCGGGTTATCGTAAACGCCAACGCAGTGCCCCACCTCGTCGCGGATATCGTTCCACTCCGAGCAGGCCACCTGGCAGGCCTTACAGCCCACGCAGGAGGAGACATCGATCAGCTTGGCGACTTCTGCCTTGTAGTCCCGCGCGCGAGGCGCGGGCGTTATCGGGTTGGTCGCGGAGCGTTTAATAATGTCTTGTGTTTCCATCGCCATTTAATCGCTCCTTACGCTTTCTCGATGTTGACCAGAAACGCTTTATACTCCGGCGTTTGCGAGTTGGAATCGCCGACGTTTGGCGTCAGGGTATTGGCGATGTAGCCTTTCTGCGCCACCCCTTCAAAGCCCCAGTGCAGCGGGATGCCGACGGTTTCTACCTGCTGGCCGTGTACGTTCAGACTTTGCAGACGACGGGTGACCACCGCTACCGCGCGAATAAAGCCGCGCTTGCTGCTCACCGTCACGCGATCGCCATTGGCAATGCCTTTCGCCTTCGCCAGCGTTTCGCTTATCTCCACAAACTGTTCCGGCTGCGCGATGGCGTTAAGCCGCGCATGTTTGGTCCAGGTATGGAAATGCTCAGTCAGGCGGTAGGTAGTTCCGACATACGGGAACTTGTCCTTTTTACCTAAACGCAGCACGTCATCTTCATAGATACGCACTACCGGGCTGGAAACTACGTTCGGGTGCAGCGGGTTAGTGCCGAGCGGCGTTTCCATCGGCTCGTAATGTTCCGGGAACGGCCCTTCCGCCAGCTTGTCGATGGCAAACAGACGTCCCAACCCTTCCGGCTGCATGATAAACGGCCCGGTGTTGCTGCCCGGCGCGGCGGTGCTGAAGTCCGGGATATCGTTCCCCGTCCACTTCGTGCCGTTCCACTCGATCAGCATGCGTTTCGGATCCCACGGCTTACCGTTCACGTCTGCCGAGGCACGGTTGTACAGTACGCGGCGGTTCAACGGCCACGCCCATGCCCAGCCCAGCGTGTTGCCCAGGCCTGACGGATCGGCGTTATCACGGTTGGCCATCTGGTTACCCTGCTCCGTCCAGCTGCCGGTGTAGATCCAGCATGACGAGGCCGTGGTGCCGTCGTCACGCAACAGCGCGAAGCTATTGAGCAACTGGCCTTTCTTCGCCACCAGATTGCCGTTGGCATCGTACAGATCGGCCAGCGCCACGCCGTTGTTCTCTTTTGCCACCTCTTCAGACTCAGGATGATCCGGCTGCTTGTAGTTCCAGCTCATCTTCAGCAGCGGCTCAGCGCCTTTGCCGCCTTCGGTGCGGTACATTTCGCGCAGACGATGGTAAATCCCGGCCAGAATTTCGCCGTCATTAAGCGCTTCACCCGGCGCATCCTGACCTTTCCAGTGCCACTGTAGCCAGCGGCCAGAGTTGGCAATAGAACCGTCCTCTTCCGCAAAGCAGGTCGATGGCAGTCGGAACACCTCGGTCTGAATGGATGCCGGATCGACATCGTTAGACTCGCCGTGGTTCTGCCAGAACGTAGACGTTTCGGTGACCAGCGGATCGATAACCACCATGTACTTCAGCTTGCTCAGGCTGCGAACGACTTTGTTTTTATCCGGGAATGACGCCACCGGGTTAAAGCCCTGGCAGATATACCCCGTGACGTCGCCCTTATCCATCATGTTGAAATACTTGATGACATCGTAAGCCTGATCCCATTTCGGCAACCACTCAAAGCCCCAGTCATTCTCTTTCTGCGCCGCATCGCCGTAGAACGATTTCATCAGACTGACGGCAAACTTCGGATAGTTACTCCAGTAGTTCACCTGGTCCGGACGCGTCGCTTTTGGCGTGTTGGCGTCAAGCCAGCTTTGCCAGTCGGTCTGCTTCTCCGACGGCAGGGTCAGGTAACCCGGCAGGCTGGTCGACAGCAGGCCGAGATCGGTTAAGCCCTGAATGTTGGAGTGTCCGCGCAGGGCGTTCACGCCGCCACCGGCCATCCCCATGTTGCCGAGCAGCAGCTGGATCATCGCCATGGTACGGATGTTCTGCGCGCCCACGGTATGCTGCGTCCAGCCCAGCGCGTACAGGAAGGTGGTTGTTCTGTCGGCGGCACTGGTGGAGGCCAGCACTTCACATACTTTCAGGAAGTCTGCTTTCGGCGTACCGCAGATGTTTTCCACCACGTCTGGCGTATAACGGGAAACATGCTGTTTCAGCAAGTTCCACACGCAGCGCGGATCGGTCAGGGTCTCATCGCGTTTCGCGTAGCCGTTTTCGTCGAATTGATAGTTCCAGGACGATTTATCGTACTGACGTTTCTCTGCGTCATAGCCGCTGAACAGGCCATCTTCGAAGGCGAAATCTTCCCGCACCAGCAGGCCGGCATTGGTGTAATGCTTAACGTATTCCGCGTTAATCTTATTGTTTTCGATCAGGTACAACAGCACGCCGGAAAGGAACGTAATATCCGTACCGGAGCGGATCGGCGCATAAATATCAGCCGCCGATGCCGTACGCGTAAAGCGTGGATCGACGACAATCAGCGTCGCATCGTTGTTGTTTTTCGCTTCCATCGCCCAGCGGAATCCCACCGGATGGGCTTCAGCGGCGTTACCGCCCATCACCACCACGACGTTTGCGTTTTTGATATCAACCCAGTGGTTGGTCATCGCACCGCGACCAAATGTTGGAGCAAGACTTGCTACCGTTGGTCCGTGTCAGACGCGCGCCTGGTTATCAACCGCCAGCATGCCGAGGGAGCGCACAAATTTTTGCGTCAGCATGCCGGTCTCATTACTTGCCGCAGACGCACACAGCATCCCGGTGGAGGTCCAGCGGTTTACCGTAACGCCCTGCTCGTTCTTTTCAATAAAGTTGGCGTCGCGATCCGCTTTCATCAGTTTTGCAATACGTGAGAAGGCCTCGTCCCAGGAGATGCGCTGCCATTTATCAGAGCCCGGCGCACGATATTCCGGATAGCGCAGACGGTTTTCACTGTGGACGTAGTCCAGCAGCCCCGCCCCTTTCGGGCAAAGCGCCCCGCGGCTCACCGGATGGTCCGGGTCCCCTTCAATATGATAAATCGCTTCTTTGGCGTTCTTCGCGCCATCACCCAGGCTATACATTAATAGCCCACAACCCACGGAGCAGTATGTGCAGGTGTTACGGATCTCTTTCGCGCGCAGCAGTTTATAGTTGCGTGCCTGAGCCAGCGCCATTTTGGGAGCGAATCCCAGCATTGCGGCTGTTGTTCCGGCCATACCGCCCGCGCAGATTTTAAAAAATTGTCTGCGGCTGACGTCCATTGCTGTCCTCGTTATCTGATAAGACTTCGCGCCGCAAACTAACAGCAAAGCCCCTGTTTTTTTTGCGTCAAATCAAGGTCGCCGAACTTCGCCCCCTTAATAGTCACCGCCGGTATGATTTATTACTCCTTTCGGGTTAACCGCGAAACAGAAAATTCGCCTGGTGAATGGGTTAGATGCTATAAGTTTACCCTTTGATTTTTATGAGACTGGCAGGGTAATGGACAGAAAAAGAGCAACGCTGATTGGCCTGGTGGCCATACTGCTGTGGAGCACCATGGTGGGTCTCATCCGCAGCGTCAGTGAGGGACTTGGCCCGGTGGGGGGCGCAGCGATGATCTACACCGTCAGCGGATTATTGTGTCTGGCGACGGTAGGTTTCCCTGATATTAAACGGTTTTCGAAAGGCTATCTCATTGCGGGCAGCGTCCTGTTTGTCAGCTATGAAATGTGCCTTGCCCTGTCGCTTGGCTTTGCCGCGACGCGCTCGCAGGCAATTGAGGTGGGCATGGTCAATTATCTCTGGCCAAGCCTGACGATTGTGTTCGCCATTTTGTTCAACGGACAAAAATCCACCCTGTGGGTGATCCCCGGCTTAGCGATCTCCCTGTTGGGCGTGGGCTGGGTCTTAGGCGGCGAAAACGGGCTGCACGTTCACGACATCATGCAAAACATCGTTTCCAGCCCGCTGAGCTACGGGCTGGCATTTGCCGGTGCCTTTATCTGGGCCGCCTACTGCACCGTCACCAGCAGGTATGCCAGAGGGCAAAATGGCATTACTCTTTTCGTCCTGCTGACCGCCCTGAGCCTGTGGGTCAAATATGCCGTCAGCGATCAGCCCGAAATGGTATTCAGCGTGCCGGTAGTCGTGAAACTGTTGATGTGTGGTGTTGCCCTTGGCTTTGGCTACGCCGCCTGGAACATTGGGATCCTCCACGGTAACGTCACGGTGCTTGCGGCCGTCTCCTACTTCACCCCGGTACTCTCTGCCGCGCTGGCGGCTATTATGCTGAGCTCTCCGCTTTCATTCTCATTCTGGCAAGGGGCATTAATGGTTTGCGCCGGATCATTACTTTGCTGGTATGCCACCCGCAAATAGTATTTTAATTTTACCGGGCACGAATCATGCCCGGTAAAAATTAACATTATTTTAATATGTGATCAC
>NZ_JADDTS010000025.1:78639-109991 GCF_015159675.1 Enterobacter cloacae complex sp. S2 | reverse complement strand
ACTTGTTCGCACCTTCCCTAATACCCACATCAGTTTCTTCTATCACCATCTCGATAACATGGATGGATAATTCTCTGAGGTCAGTTACTCCACTCATGGCATTAGATACCAGGAGCATATTAATGCCAGTAAGAATGATGCCTGTAACAACAGCAAAGGTTATAAACGACCTGAAATTAGTCAGGTTATAGGTTTCATGTCTGACACCGCTTATTCCATATATCTGAAAAAATGGCAATCCAAATATTACCATCAAATCCAGATAAAGAAGAAAACGAATAACAATCATAATCAGGTCGTTCATAATATTACTTCACTGTAAAGGTGTAATTACCGGTAATAGGGTGCGTATCTGAAGAAACCGCGCGCCAGTCAACACGATAAGTGCCAGCGGGTAAAGGCTCTCGCGGAATAATGACCATCGATTTAGGGTCAGCGCCTGGCGCCACTTTTGCCGCGACCGGCATCGGAGAATGTGATGACATGCCTTTCATACCCGTCATCGTTAATTTTGCACCTGAGAATTTCACGGTCAGATTTTCCGAGAAATTAAGCTGAATCTTTTCCGGGGCCGCTACGGCTGAATCAGCCTGTGGCACAGAGCTTTTTAATTCCGGATGGGCCATAGCAGAGAAAGCAACGCCCATAACGAGGCCACCTGTAAGAATGGCTTTATTTAAAATCGACATTTTATTTACCTGTTTAGTTGAGTGTTTTATATCAGTGCGTTAAAACCAGATTCTGGCTCCCGCCAGGAATACTACCTGATGGTCTTTCTCACCTTCTCTTTTCGCCATATCGGATGTTTTCCCGTAAAGTTGATTCCAGGAAACGCCTATATAGGGTGCAAACTCACGGCGTATTTCATAGCGCAGCCGGAGCCCCAGCTCTGTGTCAGTCAGTCCCCTGCCGCGACCCCGCGATTCATCATCCTGACTGTAGAAATTCACCTCATAGGATGGCTGGAGTATGAGCCGGTTAGTCAGTAAAACGTCGTATTCTCCTCCCAGACGAAGGGCTGCTTTTCCGCCATTACTGACAAAACCCGTAATTTCAGACTCAAAATTATAGAGTGCCAGCCCCTGAAAACCGACAGCAGCCCAGGTCCGGGCAGAAGCAGGTCTGAAATCCTGCCTGACACCCGCAACCAAATCCCACCATGGGCCAACCGCATGTCCCCAGAGTAACTGCGCTTCAGCCGCCTCCGTTTCCCCATTGCTTCGTTCACCTTCACTCTTTAGCCAAATCCGATCTGTGTCGCCTCCAATCCAGCTGTTAACACTCCAGCTGAAATTGTTGGTGTTATCCGACCGTTGCCATTCCAGTTGATCCAGCAGAACCAGATAATTAATCGCACTGTCGTGAATCGCATGCCCCTGTAAATTGCCGAATGCAGCCTTCCGGTCGGCATCGGTAACAGGCGGAATTGGCGTTCTGCTCTCAGTTACAATGGGCTCCATTGACGTCATCTCAGTGAAATTCTCATCTGCTGGCATCTGCATGGCAGACATGTCGTGCCCGGCGTGGGGATCTGCAGAGACGGAGCCCGCCGCAATAGAAAGCTGTGAGGTAAACAAACCGGCGACCAGAACAGGTATGGCCTTCAAATTTCTCTTCATTCGCATCATTCCTCCACCCGGACTTCACGAAACATTCCCATTTCCATGTGATAGAGCAAATGGCAGTGATACGCCCAGCGGCCAAGCGCATCTGCTGTCACTCTGTAACTGCGTTTTGTACCAGGGGGAACATCTATTGTGTGTTTACGAACCATGAAATTACCGTTTTCATCTTCCAGATCGCTCCACATACCATGCAGGTGAATGGGGTGAGTCATCATGGTATCGTTGATCAGCGTGATCCTGAGCCGCTCACCGTATTTCAGCAGCACCGGTGCGGCATCTGAAAACTTGATTCCGTTAAATGACCAGGCAAACTTTTCCATGTGGCCGGTTAAATGCAGTTCTATGGTACGGCCAGGTTCACGTCCGTCAGGATCCTCAAAGCGGCTTTTCAAATCCGCGTACGTGAGAACCTTTCTTCCGTTATTTCGAAGACCAATACCCGGATCATTTAATTTCGGAGAGACGCTCATCGCCTGCATATCAACCAGTGGGTTATCCGTTTCTGACGCAGGATGACTTTGCATACCCGGCATTCCGGCCATCCGGGAATGATCCATACCGGCCATGCTGCTGTGATCCATGGGCGCGGAGGATGTCCCGCTATCCGGAAGGTCAGCACCGTCCATAGACATCATCTCTCCGCTGTTATCCATGCCTCCCATCTGGCTGTGGTCCATTCCTGCCATATCATGTCCCATTCCCCCCATACCCATATCTTCCATGGTCAACAGAGGACGGGGATCGAGGGGGGGAACGGCAGCACTTAACCCCTCTCTCGTGGCCAGTGTCCCTCGAGCGTAACCGGTCCTGTCCATGGATTGTGCGAAGATGGTATAGGCCTCACCCTGAGGCTCCACAATGACATCATAGGTTTCGGCAACGGCAATCCTGAATTCGTCAACGGTAACCGGGTTTACATACTGGCCATCTGCAGCCACGACCGTCATTTTCAGCCCGGGGATACGGATATCGAAATAGGTCATTGCCGAGCCGTTGATAAACCGTAAGCGTATCTTTTCACCGGGACGGAACAGTCCGGTCCAGTTTTTCAGCGGGGCCTGCCCGTTCATGAGATAGGTGTAGGTGTAGCCACTGACATCCGCGAGGTCAGTCGGATTCATTTTCATTTCAGCCCACATTTTCCGATCGGCAATGGTGGCTGACAGCCCCCTGGTATTCACGTCGCGGAAAAAAGAGCCAACGGTTGGTTTATTGAAATTGTAGTAATCCGACTGTTTTTTTAATTTTTTCAGCAGGCTGTGAGGATTTTCATCGGTCCAGTCAGACAACATGACCACATGCTCACGATCGTAAGCAAACGGTTCTGGCTCCCTGGCATCGATGATAATGGCACCGTATACCCCCTCCTGTTCCTGCAGACCGGAATGGCTGTGGTACCAGTAAGTCCCGTTCTGCTTAACCTTAAAGGTGTAAACGTAGGTATCATCAGGCTCTATGCCCATAAAACTCAGCCCCGGAACACCATCCATATTGGCCGGAAGAATAATGCCGTGCCAGTGAATGGACGTCTGTTCATTAAGACGGTTTTTGACCTTCAGGGTAATGGTGTCACCTTCTTTCCAGCGAAGAACGGGCCCCGGCAGGCCTCCATTGATTGTTTTGGCCTGACGCTCACTGCCCGTGATATTGACGGCCGTTTCACCAATGGTCAGGTCAAACTGAGTACCCTGCAGGGATGCGGCAACTGGCAGGCTCAGACTGGAACGCGCATTGAAACTCCATACGCCAAGACTTCCGGCTACGCCAGAGAGGGTTAACCCCTTCAGGAAAGTTCGTCGAGACGTTTTCAACAGCATGCGCATTCCCTTATTTAAAGTATGGTTACTGACAGAATTCGAGAACCGATTTAAATTAAATTACTGGTTCATCCACTTACAATGAAATGAATCTAGCACACCTTAAGAAACAAATTCATTACAATCGTGTAATGTACATAGCTGTATTACATTTACGTCATCTTCCCCACAGGTTGATTATTTTTATATATGATCATAAGGACATCTTTTATGTACCTCAGAAGGTAATTACACATGAATATATTAATCACGACCACTGCGTTTACAGCTTTATTTTGTGGGGCAGCTTTTGCTCAGTCCAGTGATATTGCCCATGAAGCACATCGATTTGTTAATAATGCCTCAGCCGTCAGTCATGTGAATTCCTCGACGCATGAAAACTTACCGGACAGGGTTAATAAAAACAACACGCCCTCATTCTCTGAAATGAATGAACATGAAAGGGCCATTGTTGCTCATTCATTTATGAACAACAGCGCGTCCTATGCGCATCAGAAAATGATTGAGGAACATAAAAAAATGCTGTCCGGCAGTGATGCAAATTCAAAGACCTCGTCTTCTTCTTTTAACGAACTGAATGCCGGAGAAAAAGCCGCTCTCGTGCATGAGCAGGTCAATAATGCCGGTGCGGAAGCACATCAGACGCAGGCAAGAAAGCTTCGCGGGCTGTATTCGACCAGGTAACTGCAGGCGGGTTAGTGCTTAGCGTCAGGTGCGCAGCAGGGCTTTACTGACGGGTTACGTAGCAGGACATGAGCCCCATATTGCTCTGCCGTAACCTGTTTCAGTCCCGTTAATCATCACCGTCGGGCTGGTCATACAGTTCCCAGAGCTTCCGGAGCAAACGGGAAACAAGATATGTTACAAAAATGACGACCATCAACGGTGCTCCCGATTAACTGACAGATGACACGCCTCCTGAAAACCCCTAGCATACGCCGCAGTGTTCATGCTAACGGCGAATTCCAGTAAATGTATTCTACCGATGTCGTAAAAGAAAATGCCTACCTTTCAGCCACCCGCTCGGGGCTGGAATCGAACGAGATCGCTACTCTTCAGCGCTCCTTGCCTTCCCGGTTTAATCTGCGGCATTTGAAAAAAAATGAATCATTAAAACTCGTACTGCAAAAGAAAGCGGGAAAATCACGTGTCGTGGCCTATAAATTTACGTCCGGTTCATTTAATTACACGGCGTATCGTATATCAGATAAAAAGTTCTATAACCTTTCCGATACTTCCGGGAAAGGCAGTCTCGATTATCCGTTACCGGCCACAGCAAGACTCAGTTCGCCTTTCAATCCTGCAAGACTTAACCCGGTATCGGGAAAAGTGAGTCCCCATAATGGCATTGATTATTCCATGCCCATGAACACGAAAATAGTCAGCGTCATCGACGGAAAAATCACCCGGGCCGAATACAACAGTACCATGGGATATTTTGTTGAAGTAACGGGAAAAGCCGGTGTTAAAACTCGCTATCTCCACCTCAATAAAATACTCGTTACTAAAGGGGCCAGGGTTACCCGGGGAGACGCTATTGCGTTATCCGGTAACAGCGGACGTTCATCCGGTCCTCATCTGCATTACGAGCTGGTCATCAATAACAATCCTGTTAACTCACTGGCGTTCCGGACGGCGGCACCCGCTGATAACAAACTCGAACAGCATGCCTTTGCGCATGCCAGAGACTACGAACGATACCTGGACTGATAACGGGACCGCGACGCGGTCCCGTCTGCCGGATTAATTTTTTTTATCGTTTTCACTTCCGTGATGTTGATGATCTCCATGCCCCCCGTGACCGTGGAAAAGATGCATGAGCGGACAAAGCAGCAGTAACAGATATGGCCAGTAGCCTGCCACATGTGACCAGTGTTCGCGCAGGAGAGCAAATGCCGCAATCGCGGCGACAGCAATAAGCGCATAGGTTGTACTTTTCATACCGGACTCCTTCTGTTCGTAACAGCCCCTTCACTCAGTGTTATTTCCCGAGCCTGACACTTTTCAGACGCAACGCATTTGCAATGACGCTAACGGAGGAAAGGGCCATGGCCGCCGCCGCAATAACTGGCGACAGCAGTATTCCATACACAGGATAAAGCAGACCTGCAGCTACAGGCACCCCAAGAGCATTGTAGATAAACGCAAAAAACAGATTCTGCCGGATATTTTTCATGGTGATCTCTGACAGATGACGGGCCCTGTTGAGTATCATCAAATCGCCTTTGAGAAGGGTAACGCCAGCACTTTCTATTGCCACATCTGTACCCGTTCCCATGGCTATACCCACGTCAGCCGCTGCCAGCGCCGGGGCATCATTCACACCGTCTCCGGCCATCGCAACCACATGGCCAGACTCTTTCAGTCGGGTTATCACTGCTTTTTTGCCATCCGGCAGAATCCCGGCTTCAACCTCATCTATTCCCAGTTTCCGTGCGACTGCTTCAGCAGTAAGCTGGTTATCCCCGGTGAGCATAACAATGCGGATCCCCGCCTGACGCAAAGCTTTAAGCGCATCCGGCGTGGTTGCTTTCACGGGATCCGAGATAGCTATCAGGCCTGCAAGGTTCCCGTCTGTGGCCACATAGATAACGGTAGCGCCTTCCATCCGCAACGTATCCGCAACGGCCTTTTGATTATCAATAACGATACTGTTTTCCTGCATAGCCAGTTCATTACCAATAACAACCCGTTGACCTTCGACATCGCCTGAGACACCTTTCCCCGACGGGGCATTGAAATTACTGACGGCAGGTATCACGATCCCCTTTTCATGCGCGGCTCTGACAACAGCCATACCCAACGGATGCTGCGAACCTTTTTCCACTGCAGCTGTTACACGTAAAAGAGATATTTCCCCACCCGGACTGAGACTGATAATCCCTGTCACCGTAGGCGAACCTTCCGTGAGCGTGCCTGTTTTGTCGACAACCAGCGTGTCCACTTTTTCAAGACGCTCAAGGGCTTCGGCATTCTTGATTAACACCCCGGCCTGGGCGCCTTTGCCCACCCCCACCATTATCGACATCGGCGTGGCCAGTCCCAGCGCGCAGGGACAGGCAATAATCAGGGCCGACACAGCCGCAATGAGACCGTGCGCCATCCTGGGCTCGGGCCCCCAGACAGACCAGATCAAGAAAGCAACAACCGCGATAAGTATCACCAGAGGAACAAACCAGCCTGAAACGCTGTCTGCCATTCTCTGGATGGGGGCACGCGAACGCTGTGCATCAGCGACCATCTGAACAATTCGTGAGAGCATCGTTTCATCACCGACTTTCTCTGCACGGATGATAAGACTACCTGTCTGATTAATCGTCCCCCCAATGACAGGGTCACCCTTCGTTTTGGTAACCGGCATAGACTCCCCGGTCACCATCGATTCATCCACGGTTGTTTTGCCTTCGATCACGATACCGTCGACCGGAATACTCTCTCCAGGTCTGATGCGGAGCTTATCGCCAGGCAGGACATCTTCCGCATTAATATCCGTTTCATGACCGTCATGATCCAGCCGTCTGGCGGTTTTGGGGGCAAGGTTCAGAAGCGCAGTAATGGCGCCTGAGGTTTGTTCCCGTGCCCGCAGCTCAAGAACCTGTCCCAGCAGAACAAGCACCGTAATAACTGCTGCGGCTTCAAAATAAACGGCCACCAGGCCATCCATGTTTCTGAACGATGCAGGAAACCAGGAGGGGAAGACGGTTGCAATGACGCTGTAAACCCAGGCTACGCCGGTCCCCATTGCAACAAGGGTAAACATATTCAGGGAGCGGTTACGTAACGACATTCCGGCCCGGGCGAAGAATGGCCAGCCACACCACAACACGACAGGGGAGGCCAGAAGCAACTGCAGCCATGTGTTGTACTGTGGCGGTACTGTATTCCTCAAGTCGGGAAACAGATGAGATCCCATTTCGAGTACCAGAACCGGAAACGCCAGCAACAACCCCAGCCAGAAGCGTCTTGTCATGTCGTGAAGTTCATCACTCGGCCCCGTGGATGCCGTAGCTACGAGCGGCTCCAGTGCCATTCCACAGACAGGACAGCTTCCGGGACCACTGCGGCGTATCTCCGGGTGCATCGGACATGTCCACACACCTTCAGAATTCTCTTTTTCCGCCTGGTTGTGAGGCTGTTTTATCTGATCAGGGCTGACTTCGTGATGATCGTGGTGATGGTGATGGGAATGTTCACTGGCATCTTCGGTAAAATAATGATCGGGATGGGCTTTAAATTTGCTCTCACAGCTGGCGGAGCAGAAATAAAGCTGATGGTCCTGGTATCGAATGCTGCTGTGCGCCTTGTCAGGCAGGATGACCATCCCGCACACGGGATCTCTCACCTTATGCAATACGTGGCCCTCGTCCGGGGATAATGTCTGCTCAGAAGCAGTCTGGTTGTTGTGTTGCACTGCATTGTCATTTTTCACAGTAACTCTCCTTATGCATACCGAAGCATCTTCTGTCTTCAGGGTATGTCATGGATGCGATTACCACGAATATCGCCGGCACAGGAGTGCCTGCTACCGGCGTCCCGTTATCAGCCGTTCCGCTGACTATTCGATTCGCTGGAAGACTTTTTTACTTCCATCCGGTGAGAATGCGATAACATCGTAAGCCTCTTTTCGGGCTCCCATCTCCATTCCAGGACTTCCTGCTGGCATACCGGGGGTGGCGAGACCGTATATACCCGAACCAGACTGCATTGCCTTATGTATCGTTGTCGCAGGCACATGGCCTTCAATGATCAAATTACCGGCAACCGCGGTATGACAACTTCGTAGTCCTGCAGGAACAGCATGCTTTTCTTTCAGGGCTGACAGCGCCTGATCATTCATGACGTGAGTTCGTACTTCGAACCCGTCTTTTTCCATCGCTTTGCCCCACAGGGAACAACAGCCACAGTTTTCAGATTTGTACATATCAATCACTTTTTCACTCGCCATCGCGGGTAGTGAAAGGCCGAGAGCCAGCGCCATTAGAACCACTTTTTTCATACTCACCTCTGTATATTATCGATATAAACCCTGACGTCAGGGTGAATCAGTAAAGAAGGACACCCACAGGGGGTGCCCTTTCAGGTTCAGGACACGCTTTTTTTATGTCTGCGCAGCCAGATTAATTTGTAGGCGGCAGGAATAATGAACAGGGACAGCAGCGGAGCCGTGATCATCCCACCAATCATGGGTGCCGCAATACGGCTCATGACTTCTGAACCTGCGCCGGTTCCCCAGAGTATTGGCAGCAGACCCGCAATGATCACCGCCACGGTCATGGCTTTCGGCCGGACACGCAGTACGGCACCATGATAGAGGGCTTCATCAAGACCTTCCGGTGTGAACGTCTCTTTACGGGACAATTCCGGGTGCGCTTCAATGGCATGACGCAGATACATCAGCATGACCACGCCAAACTCTGCTGCCACCCCGGCCAGGGCGATAAACCCGGTTCCGGTCGCCACTGACATATGGAAGCCCTGCCAGTACAGGAACCATATTCCGCCAACCAGGGCGAACGGCAGGCTCATCAGGATCAGCAGGGCTTCGTCAACCCGGCGGAATGCCAGATACAACAGGATGAAAATGATCATCACCGTCATCGGCACCATCAGCTTCAGTTTCTTGTTGGCATGCTCAAGCAGTTCAAACTGTCCGGAGAATGCCACACTGGTTCCCGGTCTCAGTTTCACTTTCTCGCTGATGGCCGTCTTAATGTCGTTAACCACCGACACCATGTCCCTGCCGCGGGCATCAACATAAATCCAGCTGGCTGGCCGGGCATTTTCGGTTTTCAGCATGGTTGGTCCAGAAACGACGTTAATATCCGCGACATCGCCCAGCGTGATCTGCTGCTTCATCGGGGTCAGGATCGGCATCTGTTTCAGCGCCTGCGGACTGTTCCGGTAATCCTGCGGGTAGCGAATGTTAATAGGGTACCGGGCCACCCCTTCAACCGTCTCACCCACCATAGCACCTCCGATTGCTGAAGAGACGAACAGCTGGACATCACCTACCGTCATCCCGTAGCGGGAGGCTTTCTCCCGGTTGATATCGATATCGATGTAGCGCCCGCCCTCAAGTCGCTCAGCCAGGACAGACACCACGCCAGGCACGGTTTTGGCTACCGCCTCGATACTCTGCGCCGTCGCGTCGATATCGGACAGAACAGTCCCGGACACTTTGATACCTATCGGGCTTTTGATCCCGGTTGAGAGCATATCAATACGGTTACGGATAGGCGGCACCCAGAGGTTTGCCAGACCCGGTAAACGGACTGTCCTGTCGAGTTCATCAATAATCTTGTCAATTGTCATGCCGGGACGCCACTGATCCTCAGGTTTGAGCTGGATCGTGGTTTCCACCATTTCGAGCGGCGCGGAATCCGTTGCGGTCTCTGCTTTACCGGTCTTGCCAAATACAGAAGCCACTTCAGGAACGCTTTTGATTAACTTGTCTGTTGTCTGCAGGAGCGCTGCAGCTTCTGCCGGAGAGACGCCAGGCAAGGTCGACGGCATATACAGCAGATCGCCCTCGTTAATCTTCGGCAGAAATTCACCGCCCACCTGACTCAGTGGCCAGATAACCGTGAAAATGGACAAGGCCGCAACCAGCAGGGTTGTTTTTGGCCAGTGGAGGACCCGCAGCAGCAAAGGATGATACGCTTTGATCAGCACCCGGTTCAGGGGGTTACTTGTCTCGGCAGGAATTTTCCCCCGGATCCAGAATCCCATCAGAATAGGAATGACGATGATGGCCAGTGCGGCCGCTCCCGCCATGGAGTACGTTTTCGTGAATGCCAGCGGGCCAAACAGACGACCTTCCTGCCCTTCCAGGGTAAAGATAGGAATAAAGGACAGGGTGATGATCAGCAGGCTAATGAACAACGCGGGTCCCACTTCCACGGAGGCGTCGGTAATCACCTTCCAGCGGGTGGCGTTGTCAATCTGCTCACCCGGATGCTGATGATCCCACTCCTCAAGCCGTTTGTGCGCATTTTCAATCATCACAATGGCGGCATCCACCATCGCACCGACGGCAATCGCTATCCCTCCCAGCGACATGATATTGGCGTTCAGTCCCTGGAAGTGCATGACGATAAAGGCGATACACAGGCCAAGCGGCAGAGAGATAATCGCCACCAGGGCAGAACGTACGTGCCACAGGAACAGAGCACAGACGATGGCCACCACGATAAACTCTTCCAGAAGTTTGGAACTGAGGTTATCAATCGCCCGGTCGATTAACTGGCTGCGATCGTAGGTGGTCACGATTTCAACGCCTTCCGGCAGGCTGGCCTTCAGCGTCTCCAGTTTATCCCTCACTGCCGTGATAACGTCGCGCGCATTTTTACCCGACCGCAGGATCACCACGCCGCCAGCGACTTCTCCCTGGCCGTTCAGCTCGGCAATACCACGCCTCATTTCGGGCCCGGTCTGCACGCGGGCAACATCCCGCAGATAAACCGGCACGCCGTTCTCACCTGTTTTCAGGACGATGTTATTAAAATCATCAATGCTCTGAAGATAACCGCTGGCACGGACCATATACTCCGCTTCGGCCATTTCAACGGATGAGCCACCGGCCTCCTGGTTAGACGATTCAAGTGCCTGTTTCACTTCGGGCAGGCTGATACCGTACTGGGACAGTTTTACCGGATTGACCTGAATCTGGTACTGTTTCACCACGCCGCCAACCGAAGCGACCTCAGCCACGTTCGGGATGGTTTTCAGCTCAAATTTCAGGAACCAGTCCTGCAGAGAGCGCAGTTCTGAAAGGTCGTGTTTTCCGTTGCGATCGACAAGGGCATATTCAAATATCCAGCCCACTCCCGTGGCGTCCGGGCCGATTTCAGAGCTCACACCCGCAGGCAGTTTGCCCTGAACCTGATTCAGGTATTCCAGCACGCGCGAACGGGCCCAGTACAGATCGGTGCCGTCTTCAAAAATGACATACACATACGAATCACCGAACTGTGAAAAGCCACGCACGGTTTTTGCGCCAGGTACGGACAGCATGGTGGTGGTAAGCGGATAGGTGACCTGGTTTTCTACAATCTGCGGGGCCTGTCCGGGATAGCTGGTTTTAATAATGACCTGCACATCTGACAGGTCAGGCAGCGCATCGACCGGCGTGTTAATTATCGTCCATGTGCCCCAGATGCTGAGAAACAGTGCGCCCATCATGACCAGGAAACGGTTGGCGACAGAGCGCCGGATAATCCATTCAATCATCGTCGTCTCCTCAGTGCCCTGAATGCATATTTACAGGCTGCTCAGACATTGCTGGCATACTGTTTTCTGTTTTTTCAGGGTGGCGCATACGTTCCAGCGCGCCCGTAATATTGGCTTCGGAGTCAATGAGGAACAGGCCACTGACCACCACGGTATCGCCTTCATTCAGGCCGGAGCCAATGCCGGACTGTTGCTGTGATTCATGCAGAACGTGGATCTGTTTCGGCACAAACTTGCCTTCATCATCAACAGTAATCACGCGCTGTTCTTTGCCGGTATCGATAACGGCCTGGCTTGGTATCAGCAGCATCTCCTGGCTCTTGGTATTCAGTTTCAGATAGGCATTCATGCCCGGCTTGAGAAACTCATCCTTATTAGAAACCTGGAGACGGACCTGAAGCGTACGGGTTGTCTGATCCACGCTGGGAAGAATGTTCCATTTTTCGACATGGAATGTTTTATCCGGATAAGCCGGTACCGAAATTTCAAACTGCGACGTATCTTTCAGCAGATAGGCGATAGATTCTGGCACTGCAGCGCTGATCCAGACCGGGTCCATCCCCTGAATCTGAGCCACTACTTTATCTTTCGAAATATTCATTCCGGTGCGCAGGTCAAACGCAGTAATGACACCATCAATAGGTGCTTTAATGGTAAAACGGGTCTGGATTGTGCGGGTTGAACGCAGCCTTTGAATATCCTCTTCCGGCATACCAGCCAGACGAAGTCGCTCCAGAACCCCTTTTATCTGGGTTGACGTACCGCCTGTACCGGATAACAGCAGGAACTCACTTTGTGCCTCAACCCATTCAGGAATGGTGATATCGATAAGCGGAGTGCCTTTCTTCACATGATCGCCAATCGTCAGGGGATACACTTTTTCGACGAAACCGTCAGAACGCGCCTGCACAATGACAAACTGATACTCGTTGTAACTGACATTAGCCGGGATTGTCTGGGAATAATTCAGCATTCCTCGCGTAACTTTTTGCGTTTTTAATCCCAGATTCTGAACCTGGGTTGGATCGATACGGATCCCGCCACTGCTTTTATCGCCACTTTCATCAGCATATTTCGGCACCAGGTCCATATCCATAAAGGGAGATTTTCCGGGTTTATCAAATTTGGTATCCGGTTTCATCGGGTCATACCAGAAAAGTACCTTTCGCTCCGGTGCCTTTTGTTCGGTTTGTACTGTTTTTTGTGATGAGTTTACATACTGCCAGGCAGTAACCGATATCAGCCCCCCTGCTATGAGGCTGCTGATAATTATTGCAGCATATTTTATCTTTAAAGAAGCCATACAATTTCTCGCTGAAAAATCAAAACACCTGGCATATGCGCCCGATCATTCATTCACAGTAATCCCTTAATGAATGTTCAGGCGCACTGGATGTATTCGCTCCGGACTGATAATCAGGATTGCGTAACGTTAATGCTTTTGAGTAAGGAGATATTGCCCTGCTGAATAAACGAGAAATCGACATGGTTGCCGGTTTTCAGGGCATTGATAGCGTCGTCTGCATTAACAAAAGTGAAGCGCATGGTCATTGCAGGCCAGCCCACAGCAGGGATTGCTTCGTGCGAAATGGTAATCTTTTTACTATTCATATCAATGTCTTTAACGACACCGGTGCCCTTGATAACCTGCTGTACCGAAGCATCACTGGCAGCATTCATATCGCCATGCTGATGTGTTTCAGCATGAAGACCGGCAGAAAACATGACAGAGAAGGCACCAAATAAAACGGCTTTAAGTGAATTACGCATTTTTAATTTCCTGATTAATTAAATAAATTTACTCTACCCAACCGCCACCCAGCGCGGTAAACAGATTAATTTCGTTAACCTGTCGGGAATAGGTAAGATCGAGAATGGTTTGCTGCGTAGCGAAGAGGGAACGTTCTGCATCCAGCACTTCGATGTAACTGACAGCACCACTTGCATATAATCCTCTGGCACGCTGGAGAGTTATCTGAAGTGAATCAAGATAACGCTGCTGTGACTCAAGTTGCTGGCTAAGGCTGTCGCGCAGCGCAAGCGTGTCGGAAACATCCTTAAAGGCTGACTGAATTTTTTGTTCGTAATTAACCACCGATTGTTGCTGGCGAATTTCAGCCAGCTTCAGATTGGCTTTATTCCTGCCAGCATTAAAAATAGGAATTTCAATTTTAGGGATAAAATTCCACATTCCACTTCCTGACGTAAACAGGCTTGACAGCTCCGTACTGCTTGCGGAAAGACCACTGGTCAGGGTAATGGAGGGGAAAAAGGCCGCTCGCGCTGCGCCAATATTGGCATCAGCCGCTTTCAGCTGATATTCCGCTTCCATAATATCCGGTCGCTGCAGCAAAATTTGTGAAGATAGATTTGGTGGCAATTTTACTGGTGCGATCTCCCCGCCTTTCATCCCTTTTTCTGACGGAAGTGCGCGGTACGTTCCCAGCACCAGTTGCAGGGCATTGTTTGCCTGAGCCAGATCGCCTTCTCGTTTGGCTATTTCGGCGCGGGTACTTTCGATTTGTCCTCTCGCCTGTTCAAGTGCCAGAACGTTCGTACTCCCGGTCACGAGCTGTTGCTCAACGAAAGCATAGGACTGTTCATAATTTTTCAGCGTTTCCCGCGCAATACGGAGTTGTTCGTACGCCAGTTGCTGGCTGAAATAGCTCTGTGAAACGTTGGAGACCAGCAGGATGTGTACGGCACGACGGGCTTCTTCGCTGGCAAAGTAGTTCTGGCGATCAGCCTCACTCATGTTCTTAAGTTTGCCAAAAAAATCGAGCTCATAGCTGAGCTCCAGACCCGCGTCGTACTCCTGTGTGGTCGGCTTGTCACCTTTCAGACTACCGTTGTATGTGATCCCGGATGAGGCATTCAGTTGGGGATAACGATCTGCATCCGTGACGTTGAACTGGGCCCGGGCCTCTTCAACCTTCAGGGCAGCCATTCTCAAATCACGGTTATTATTCAGGGCTTCACCGATCAGCCTGCTGACCTGGGGATCGACAAAAAAGTTTCGCCAGCCCGTATCCTGATAGCTGTTTACCGCAGGCGTCAGACTGTTTTTAGACAATGAAAACTGCTGGGGAACCGGAGCTGGCGGACGCTGATATTCAGGTGCCAGAGAAACACAACCAGCCAGGATGAATATGGTACTGATGCTGAGTAATTTTAATTTGAACATAACGCTTCTCGTACAGGCAGACCTGGTAAATGGTTCAAACGAAGTCCAGAGTATTGATAGGGATACTTTACCGAACGCTCTCTGTTTGCCGGGTGACAGGATAATGACAATGTTGTCATTTTTGCTGTAATCCGTTGATAACGATCGTGGGCGCAATAAAATGACATTAGCAGCCAGCCGGGGAGCATGATGAAAATATTAATCGTTGAAGACGAAATTAAAACAGGTGAATATCTCAGCAAGGGGCTGACAGAGGCGGGGTTCGTCGTGGATCACGCTGATAATGGTCTGACCGGATATCATCTTGCCATGACAGCCGAGTATGATTTAGTCATCCTGGATATCATGCTGCCTGATGTAAACGGCTGGGATATCATCCGTATGCTGCGCAGTGCCGGAAAGGGGATGCCGGTATTACTGCTGACGGCCCTTGGCACGATTGAACACAGGGTCAAAGGACTTGAGCTGGGTGCGGACGATTATCTGGTGAAGCCCTTTGCGTTTGCTGAACTGCTCGCCCGGGTAAGAACCCTCCTCAGGCGGGGAAACACGATGATCACGGAAAGCCAGCTTAAAGTGGCTGACCTCTCGGTTGATCTCGTATCCAGAAAAGTCAGCCGCGCCGGGAACCGCATTGTGCTCACCAGTAAAGAGTTCAGCTTGCTGGAATTCTTCATTCGCCATCAGGGAGAAGTTCTTCCCCGCTCCCTGATTGCCTCTCAGGTCTGGGACATGAATTTTGACAGCGACACTAACGCGATTGATGTCGCAGTAAAGCGACTCCGCGCTAAAATAGACAACGATTACGGGACAAAACTGATCCAGACAGTGCGGGGCGTGGGCTACATGCTGGAGATCCCGGATGCATAGCAAACCGTCCAGACGACCTTTCTCACTCGCTCTGCGGCTGACCTTTTTTATCAGCCTGTCCACAATACTGGCGTTTATCGCCTTCACCTGGTTTATGCTGCATTCTGTTGAAAAGCATTTTGCCGAGCAGGATGTCAGCGATCTGCAACAAATCAGCACCACACTGAGCCGTATACTCCAGTCCCCGGCAGATCCGGATGAAAAAAAAGTAAGCAAAATAAAGGAATCAATTGCCAGCTACCGCAACGTTGCCCTTTTGCTCCTCAATCCCAGGGGTGAAGTGCTCTTGAGCTCAGCTCAGGGGGCGGCACTACGCCCGGCAGTGAATTCAGCAGATTTTAGCGAGCACAGCCGCGCACGGGATGTCTTTCTCTGGACGGTGGAGGATCCTGCGGGACCGATGGATACCGGGTCCGGAATGAAGATGGAAACATACCGGATTATCGCCTCCTCTGGCCAGGCGATATTTCAGGGCAAACAGCAGAACTATGTCATGCTGACTGGCCTCTCCATTAATTTCCATCTCCATTACCTTGATGCGCTGAAAAAAAATCTGATTGCAATCGCTGTTGTGATAAGCCTGCTGATTGTTCTGATCATTCGCATCGCTGTCCGTCAGGGGCATCTGCCCCTTCGTAATGTCAGCAATGCCATTAAAAGCATCACCTCCGAGAATCTTGATGCGCGGCTGGAACCGACACGGGTTCCCATTGAGCTGGAGCAACTGGTTATCTCGTTCAATCATATGATTGGAAAGATTGAGGATGTCTTTACCCGCCAGGCCAATTTCTCTGCCGATATCGCGCACGAGATCAGAACGCCCATCACCAATCTGGTGACACAGACTGAAATCGCGCTGAGTCAGGATCGAACCCAGAAGGAACTTGAGGATGTCCTCTACTCCAGCCTGGAAGAGTATAACCGGATGACCAAAATGGTCAGCGACATGCTGTTCCTGGCGCAGGCAGACAATAATCAGCTGATACCTGACAGGGTCATGTTTGACCTCAGAGCGGAAGTCATGAAAGTCTTCGAGTTTTTCGAAGCCTGGGCCGAAGAACGCAATATCACGCTCAAATTTGACGGGATGCCCTGCCTGGTTGAGGGAGATCCACAAATGTTCAGAAGGGCGATCAATAATCTGTTATCCAATGCCCTGCGTTATACCCCGGAGGGACAGGCAATCACCGTCTCAATAAGAGAGCAGGAGAGCTTTTTTGACCTTGTGATTGAAAATCCGGGGAAACCGATCCCTGAAGAACATTTATCAAGGCTGTTTGACCGTTTTTATCGGGTGGATCCATCCAGACAACGAAAAGGAGAAGGCAGCGGCATCGGCCTTGCGATTGTGAAGTCAATCGTGGAAGCACATCACGGAAGAGTGCAGGTGGAATCAGACGTACGCTCCACGCGTTTTATCTTATCCGTGCCCAGACTGGAGAAAATGATCCCGGAAACCCAATGCTGAAAATAAAGATGTAAATGACAAAGATGTCATTAGCCTGTCATGCAGCAAACAGAAGCCATTCGATATAATTAGTGCAACTTATCAGGAAGGCTGGATTGCTTCATCAATACCCGGCGTCAGAGTACGCCAGGAAATGAATATCCAGCCCTCTTCCGGAGAAATAAACGCTGCCGAACTTGTTTCAGTTATGGAACTGAAAACACCGGTTGTACTTCCCCGGACATCACTAATTCAGAAATGGAGAGTTATCATGAAAAATATCGTATTAGCATCTTTGCTGGGCTTTGGTTTAATTTCATCGGCCTGGGCCACTGAAACCGTGAATATCCATGATCGCGTCAACAATGCACAGGCTCCTGCTCACCAGATGCAGTCTGCTGCGGCTCCTGTCGGGATCCAGGGGACTGCTCCTCGTATGACCGGTATGGACCAGCATGAACAGGCCATTATTGCTCATGAAACCATGACGAACGGCTCGGCGGATGCGCACCAGAAAATGGTGGAAAGTCATCAGAAGATGATGGGAAATAACACGGTATCCACGACCGTCCCGTCAACGTCTTACGCGGCGATGAATGAGCATGAAAGAGCAGCGGTTGCCCATGAATTCATGAATAACGGGCAATCCGGCCCACATCAGGCCATGGCCGAAGCGCACCGCCGCATGATCAATGCAGGCTGAATGCGACGGTAGTATCCGTGCTGTTACCTTTTCCCTGATAGATTTTCCTGAAACAACGTTGCTACATTTTTGCCCCCCGTCAGGGGGCTTTTTTGTCTGACTCAGCTACACTTAACCGGTACCTGTCTGAAAGGAATTATTATATGAAAATCAAAAACACCCTTTTTGTAATATTAATGTTATCCCTGCCAGCCATTTCTGCTGAACATTCGGAAATGAAAATGTCAGATATGCACTCATCGGCATCATCACAGGAATATATGGCTGGCATGAAAAATATGCATGAAAAAATGATGGCCGCCGTTAATGAATCCAATCCCGATAAGGCCTTTGCAAAAGGTATGATCGCACACCATGAAGGGGCAATCGCAATGGCTGAGACCGAGCTCAAATACGGAAAAGATCCCGAAATGAGAAAGCTTGCGCAGGACATCATTAAAGCTCAAAAAGGTGAAATTGAGCAGATGAATAAATGGCTTGACAGTCATAAATAATGAACACTGGAGTGTTGTCTTGCGCACCCTCTTAGGGTACCCCCGGACACGAAAATATATAGCACTTAACTAATTAATAACCCTAATAATTTCGGGTTTTTAATGTAACTTTCTTTTCTGAACGGAAATAATAGTCATACAATTTAATTTTCTTGTAATTACTCCTACTTTTAATCAGGTACTGGACGATGGATAACGACTCCCGCCTGAGAGGGAAAATTCGTCTGGTTACCTGGCGCTATACTTAACCGATTGATCGACATGCCATGCTGGTAAAATATTAAAATCCTCCCCCATAAATCTGAACCACATGACAGGATTGATAGTCAGGCAGTATTTCACATTCATTGCTAAAAAAATAAAAATAAGCATGCATCTTCTCGAAGATTAATTACCTTCCATCTTGTAAAAAAGAATCAAATCCTCTAATAATATCTCGATTCCCGCTTTTTTTAATACATCTTTCCGCTCGGCATATATTTTCCTCAACATATCTTCAAACCCCTTGCCAAGATGAATTTGTTTATGGCAGTTGCAACATAGTGATATGATATTCTCTTCCACATCCAGTGAATTCTCAAAATAGTCTTGCTTTGACATCGGGACAATGTGATGAGGTTCTGTGTAATTTAGAGGAGAGTTTCGCCTTCTGAACGTTGGATGGTCGCAATTAATTTCACATTTATAATCAGCTTTGTTAAGCGCATTTTTTGAAACAGATTTACTTCTTGGGTATGAGAGTCCATTTTTGACTTCTATTGCAGCTTTCTTAGGTTTCGCTTTTTCGCTATACTCAAATGTCTGAGTAACGTCAAAGTGATTACTTTCTTCTAGAGCAGTGATCAAATCATTATCTGAGTAAAAATCAATGCTTGAGCTTTCGTTCGTACTAAAAAAATCTAGTTCTTTTATTGCCTGAACAAGTTCTTCACGGATAGTCCATAAATTTCGCTTTGGGTTTCCTTTAATTTCTCTACTTTTCATGACTGTAATGAATTTTGTCCCGGAAGCAATCTTTCCGACTCCTTTAACCTCGAATCGGCCAAGCTGCTTCTGAACTCTTCCACCCAACCCATTGATTACACCATTAGCACTCATACTGTGCAGGTCGTACTTCTTGCCGATATCGAAACATGTACAGGAATGGTCTGGCTCAATGAACCATTTTTTTAACGCTGCAATACTTTTGTCATCAAAAACTTTTTTATCCCTTAATAAAATCTTCCATTCTTCAACGCTAATATCTATATCACAGACGTATTCACCATCAATTACTTCACATATTTTTTCAATCATGTCCATAACTCTCTTGTAACACAGGCTTTGTAATAATGTAAAATCCGTTACACGGCGTTGTATGTAATGTCATTGTCTCTTGGACTCCTACAGTCCAAAACAACTTTGTGTTTTGTTGTCCAAAAACTTTTTGTTGCCGTGAGTTCTCACTGAGATAAATCTCGCCTTGAGCGTATCACATCAGCAGACTTCCTCTCAACCTTATGGACTTAACCCGGTCATTCTTCACGACAAAGAAAGTACGGCATTTTACATGACGAAGAGACGGTCTCAGCTTCACATGACCGGATAACGTTTTTAATGTACTTCATTATTACGGCACGGGTGTTCAACGAGTATTTTTAAATATTAATCATTTTGTTTAACGGGTGGATACCTACAAATTTTAACATTTACTAATCAAGATAGCAGTTGTACGTACTTTCCCGGCAAAAATCCTGAGGTTTACAGATTCCCTCACCGTAACAGACCCGGTCATTCCCCTGGTCCTCCGGAGAGTCTAGTACGAGTGATAAACGTGAATTCCTGTACCTGAAGTTCAGCCGCTGGCAGATAAGTCGTGAACTATAATTACACTCAGTCAGATCCAAACACCTTTTCATCTGCATATATACTTTGTACATACCAGGAGATTACATGCAGGCACCCGGTATACCGGAGAATGAAGAACAGAGGCTGAAGTCCCTGTATATTACCGGCCTTCTTGATACCCGTGACGATGAGCGTTTTGAACGCCTGACGCGGCTGGCCCGCAAAGCCTTTCAGGTCCCGGTGGCCCTGATAAGCCTGCTGGATCGCGAGCGCCAGTGGCTCCTCGCCTGCCAGGGCGTCGGCGTGCGCGAAACCCCGCGTAACATCTCGTTCTGCGGGCATGCCATTCTGCAGGAGGGGCCCTTCATTGTTCACGACGCAGCTGCTGATGAGCGGTTCCGTGACAATCCCCTGGTCACCGGTGAGCCCCACATCCGGTTCTACGCCGGCCAGCCGGTGAACCTGCCCGACGGCACGGTGGCCGGCACGCTGTGCCTGATCCACACCGTTCCCCGCGCCTTCACGGATGATGACATTGCGTCCCTCCGGGATCTGGCCTGTATCGTGGAAGACGAATTCGAGGCCATCAGCATGGCCATGACGGACAGCCTGACGGGCATTCCCAACCGGCGCGGGTTTTACCGCGCCGGCGAAAAACTCTTCCGCGCGATGAACCGGCAGGATGCGTCGTTCAGCCTCATCTATTTCGATCTGGACAGGTTCAAACCGGTGAACGATCTCTGGGGACACGCAGAGGGAGACGAGGTGCTGAAGGTTTTTGCCGGCTTTTTACATCAGCACCTCGAACCGGGCGAAATAGCAGGCCGCCTCGGCGGGGATGAGTTTGCCGCCCTGATCCGGCGAAACGGGAACACGAGTTCTTTTCTGCAAGCGCTGAGTGCCAGTTTGGATCATTACAATGACACCTCGGGTAAGCCCTACAACATCAATTATTCCTTTGGCGAACTGATCAATAACGCAGACCAGTACGCGACGCTGGCGGAAATGATCGGCAAATGTGACGAAGTGATGTACCTGAAGAAAAAACGAAAGACCCTCTCCCGGAAAGCAGAACCGTGACGCTTTCCTTCCCGGCTGATCCCCTGCCCCGGGGTTCAGCCGGACGGCAGGAACAATATATTTAACCTCATGGCGCATAAAGTCATTTATATTTGCTCATGGAGCAATAATCCTCTCATCGCAACAATTACTCGTTTTTTGTGTCCATGCTGCAATAATTCCTCTCTTCCTCTCCCGAGATCTGAAAAATAGGCAAAGTCGGAAATATCACGCTCGGCTGCCTGGAGGGAACTTGAATGCGGGACGGCCGTTAACAGCATGAGCAGTGACTTTCATTAGGTTTGGTTATTCAAAGCTGGATGCACATCGCAGTTAGCTCCCGGACAGAATGGGAGCCCTGATTTTCCCTTTTTCAAATGTGGAAATGATTTACGTCAAACCGGAACGGGGCTTATAATCAGCTGTCGTCACCTCGGGTGTTCCCCTCTGCGCTTTTTACCGCCTGTAAATGGTTACAGGGACTTCCGGCAGTAGCCGGACTGTAAAAGGAAACCCGCCATGAAACCGAAAATTGTACCCGTTCTACGGTATACACGTTTTCGTTTCGGGCGCGTAGAGCATGTGCGTAATCACATGCGCTCGCTCCCGACGCGTTAAGTGAACGGTACCCGCAGGTGACGATACTCTTTGTTTACGCCTCTGTTTCCGGCCGTTCTTCGGATTCACCCATCATGGCAAGATAGTGTTCATGGTCATCAGTGTGAATAAACACTTTCCTGAACATGTTCAGATAGCGTTCCTTATCGATGACGCCGGTTGAGAAAAGATTTCTACCGTCCGAATGCGAGTGGCGGTTGATGGCCCGGTAAAATGAATCATATTCTCCGGCATCGCTGTGTTCCGTTGCCAGAGACTCCAGGGCTTCTTTAAGCTTTTCATTCTTGCAGGAAAAGCTGAAATAATACTCCAGAATATTCCTCATCGTATTGAACAGCACCACGGGCTGGGTTTTCGCATCCCTGACGTCTTTCAGTGTCTGCCATAACGCCTGATATTCATTGAGCATTTCGTGCATGGAAAGCGTTTCGCAGGAACTGTAATCCGACTTGATGATGCGAAACAGCGACCAGTTTGCTGGCGCTTTCCTGCCATCCTGCAGGCGGCCGCTGTTCAGCAGCATCTCCTGGAAGAAAAACATATTATGCGTCAGTATCACCACATGTCTCGCTGCAGCGGCCTTAATTATCTTCCGCTTAATGAGTGCTGCAACTTCATAGATATAGTTATGTGACAGGCTGGAAATCGGGTCATCAATCACAATGAGTTTATTTTCCGGATGGATGGTTTCCGGGGTAAGACTGCCCGAACACGATTCGATGAAATAGAGAAAAGCAACCATTGTTTTCTCACCCTCACTGAGGGATTTGAAGACTTCCGCCTTTTCTGGCTCGCTTCCCCGGCTAAGACGGTACAGTTTCATCTCTGCATCATGGCAGATGATTTCAAAGCCGGTGATCCCCAGCAGCCTGAGATTCGCATTGATACTGTTAATGGTTGGCTGGATGTCGGAGAGCTGTCCGGTCAGCCTGTTCGTCTCATCATCCAGTGTTTTCTTACTGGCAGCCAGGGCGCCGACTTCACGCAATCTGGTGTCGATTTCGTTCTGCAGTTCGCCAAGCTGCCGGTCACGCCCGGCAAAGAACTCCTCACAAATTCCCCTGAGGTGCGCCATAACTTCCGTATACAGGTTCTGTTTTTCCTGACTGAAGTTTTCAGCAAGACGGTTGTTTTCCCGTACCCGGATATTTAAAACGTCCACTTCCTTCCGGAGCTGCACCAGGGGATCCTGAACGTTCTCGGGTTGTACCTGCCGGGAAGGCTCTTTAATTTTAGTAAGGAGCTGCTGTAACAGGATCCGGAAGCCTTTATTGACCGTTTTCACCAGGCTTAAAATCTGACTGTCCTCATCAACGAAAGCATGGGTCGTAACACGGCGTTCTAATTCGGCCAGGGCATCACAGTCCTGAGCAAGTCGTTCTGCGGCCTGGCTCAGCGCCCCGAGAGACGTCTGGTATGACTCATCAAACATCTGAATGAGTTCGCGCGAAAAGGCCGTGACATCCAGGGACTGCTGGCAGAATGGGCAGATATCGTCGTGTATATACTGCTGTCCCTGGCGCACCCAGTCAGCATTACCGATCTTCTGAATGAGAGCAGAGAATTGCGTACTGCTTGCAGGCATCACGGGTTCCTGCATCAGTGTCAGGGTGTCTTCCGTTAAAACAGTTGTCGGGGGAATATGAATTTCGGCGACAAGCGTTCCTTCGCTCTGACTTAACATCCGCCATTTATCCGCCAGCGCCTCAGCCGTGGTGCTAACCTCCGACAGCGGTGTTGCCACCATACGTTCGTAAAACGATCGTTTAATTTTAGCGCCATCCAGGAAATCGCTGAGGATTTTCCTGTCATTGACTGTCCGGTTGAAAATATCTTTGGCACAGCTGTCAGTGACCGTTTCCTTCATACCTTCCTTCTCGGCGATCTCCTCATTCAGCTTATCTGTCCGGGCACTCAGTTTTGCGCTTTCTTTATTATTACTGTTTATTTTGTCCTGGCTTTCCTGATTGGCCTCGCTGAGGGTGAAGATCCCGGGCTGATAGTCAGAACGGGTGAACTTACTGTCAATGTATTCCTGATTAAAGACCTGAAAGTGGCTGACGTGCGGGCTCTCAAAGGTGCAGTGCCGGTATTTATCCGCCTGCCGGTCATAGAAATAGCCTGATACCGTGGATTTTCCTGAGCCGTTCTGGCCATAGATGAGTGTCACCTTACTGCTGAGATCAAAGCAGATATCCCTGTCAGGCGCGTAGCTTCTGACGCCCCGGATCCTGAGTTGAGCCATTTTTTTCTCCTTGTTGTCCCTGAGTTTGCCCAGTCTTTCCATCGTAGCCCACTTTGCATTCGGGTTATGTCATCCCGATCAGATTTATCTTAACCACTCCTGCGCGCTAAACCTGACATGACAGGACGGGATAGATCGCGGAATTTGTTTTGGTGTATTAATGCAGAACTGGCAACAAAAATAATGTTTTTGTGCGCTTTGGTTATTAATACCTTAATAACAATAATCTCATTACATTATTGCTTAATATGCAGCAGTATCTTTCCTTCGTCTTGAAGATCCGAAAACCCTGAGTTCCGGATCACGGCGATTTTCTGCGCTGATTTGTGAAACGAAAATTAAAAATGTGCTACACTTTAAGTAGTTAGATAACTTTCACCCTCTCCGCATCAGACCGACCTGACGAGTAAATCCTGTTAATCTGTTCATCATCGCTTCCGAAAACTTTGCTATTATGAATTTTTCGGAAGTCTAAAAGAGTGAGATCCGGTAATTGCGGGCGGTGACTGTTATTCTGCTAATCACTGCGGGCGGGCAACGGAATGTTCTGCTGGCGATGATAAATAAATAGAACTAATAGATATTAAATAATAAGGAAGTTGATTATGAATATGAAAATTACACTGAGTGTTTTATTTGAGGCTCTCATAATCCTTGGGCATGACAGAGTCTGGATGGAAGAATCGGAGTTTGAGCACATATACGGATACGGCTGCTACCGTGAGATACACACTTGGGACGATCGCACAGTTGCCTGGTGGGATGATGCTGATGACACATGGTATCTGTCCACAGAAGTCGATGTGATAACTCCTTTCCTTGGCCCTCTCCCAAAGAAAGAAGGAGAGCTCTCCGAGGAAAAATGCTTCCAGTTAATGACTCTTGGTCGCTACTGATAGCCGACAGCAGCATTTAATGAGTGGTCGGCTGGACACCCTCTGGCGGCCACATGTCACTCGATAGTGTAGTCCGGCGGGATTTCTCCTTGAAGATGATCCAGACATTAACGTAAAGGATACAGGAACGATGTGTAAACTGACCGGTTTTATAATGGGGCTGACGATCCTGCTGGGTGTGACTGCACGGGATGCAGGGGCGGCAACGCTCAGTGAAATGCGGATGGTTAATGCCAGTCAGAAACCCGGGATGGTGATTATCTGCAGCCGGACCTCGGAGATTCCGCAGAAAGGTGAATCCCCCGTTCGTATAGAAAGTCTCCTCAGGGGCGTGGTACTGCAGAACGACGGTGATCGCATGATGTTTGACGTGACCTATACACAGCGAAACGCTGAAGAGAGTATTCCTTTTCGTACGGAAAAATACCGGCTGACCACTGAGCTGGAAGCCACCCGCCAGAAAATGGCCATCGATCCTGAGACGATAGAACTATCGCTTCCGCGTGCCCGCGGTCTTGAAGAAACTTTTCTCGCGGGGATGAAAGCAAGCCCGGTTTCGTTTGAAGATTACACCAATTACCGTGTCAAATCTGCTACCGAGTATCTGATCCTGCCGGGTCCGGCATCCCCGGATGCACCGGTGATGCACTGCACACTCTAATGACAATGGTGACATAACATGATGCCAGCACTGCCAGGCCATAGCGGGGCTTTTTCCTCTGCTCAGCTGCCGGTGGCCATCGATTACCCGGCCGCGCTGGCACTGCGCCAGATGGCGCTCGTTCAGGACGAACTGCCGAAATACCTGCTGGCGCCGGAAGTGAGCGCCCTGCTCCACTACGTGCCCGATCTTCACCGTAAGATGCTGCTGACCACCCTGTGGAACACCGGCGCCCGTATTAACGAAGCACTGGCCCTGACCCGGAGTGATTTTTCCCTGGCCCCGCCCTACCCGTTCGTGCAACTGGCAACCCTCAAACAGCGGGTGGAGAAAGCGGCCCGAACGGCCGGCCGTGCTCCGGCCGGCAGCCAGCCTCATCGTAACGTTCCGCTTTCCGATCCGCAGTATGCCCGCCAGCTGGAAATGATGGTGGCCACCCTGAAAATACCGCTGGAACGCCGGAATAAGCGCACCGGCAGAACGGAAAAGGTGCGCATCTGGGAGATCACCGACCGTACCGTTCGCACCTGGCTGGGCGAAGCTGTTGAAGCGGCAGCCGCCGACGGGGTGACGTTCTCCGTGCCGGTGACGCCACACACGTTCCGCCACTCCTACGCCATGCACATGCTGTATGCCGGAATTCCGCTGAAGGTGCTGCAGAGCCTGATGGGGCACAAGTCGATCAGCTCGACGGAAGTCTATACAAAGGTATTTGCGCTCGATGTTGCTGCAAGGCATCGTGTGCAATTTTCAATGGCAGAGGCTGATGCTGTTGCCATGCTGAAAAAAAGATAACTAAATTTGTCAAAATTTACAGACAGTTGTAATGACATCCACTTATTCGATAATAAATTAATCTTGCGTTACGTGAAAACTGACAGGGGTCCAGGCTGTACCAGGCCGGAATTCACGTAACGCACTTTACGTCTTCTTCATTACTTACCTTTTCGTTCCGATCCTGTTCATCCCTGCATTGCCCCCTTTTCTTCATAACGCATTTCACTGTTGCCGAAAGCCCATGGGGTCGACTTTGCGACCGCGGCCGCACTCAGAAGGATGGCCACTTTAACCGGCGCCACCCTGGCGTACCTACTCGTCCCCGAAGTGAGAGCCCTACTCTTCTATATGCCGGATCTTCACCATTAAATGCTGTTCTCTACTTTCTGGAACACGGGAGTGCGGATCAGTGAATCCCGGACGCTGCCCCCGGAATCCTTTGATCTCGGTGGGTTAAGACCCTTTGTGAAAGTACTGGGCTAAGGGCATCCGCCCTGACGAACAATATTGACTAAGTGATGAAAGTAAACATATCGCAGTGAAGATGTTGAGCAGACTGCCCGCTCTTCCACACACCGCAGTCAATATCAATACTCCGGTAGGCCTATCCGCATATCGCAGTCAAGGCAAGCAAAACCTAAACGGAATGATGAATCAGTATAAATTGACTGTGGTATGCGCTCTGCATACCACAGTCAACAAACTCTAAAACGGCATTCCTCAGTCATTTCCCGGTTTCACGCTGGCGAGCGCTTTTGCTAGTTTCTGAGGATCAATACCTGCAGCCTTCAGGGCTTTAATAACTTCGTCATAGTTCTGCTCAGGTACTTCCTCTTCCGGCTCACGGGGAACAACGACCTTGCTACTGATGAGTTTCGGATTACGGTAATGCACGCTGAAGTAGGTGGCCCGGCCGCGTTTGAATTCGGTGTAATCCAGATAGCCGATATCCTTCAGCTGCGCCATGGCTTTGCGCACCGTGTGGTTCTGCGTGTAGAGGTTAGACGTCAGGTTGAGTCTGTCTCGCATACGCTTCATGGAGATGGGGGCCGGATTCTGTGGCAGACTTTCAATGTAGGTATAGAGTGCCTGTGCGGACTCCTTGCGCTGCAGGGCATCAATGGCTTTCAGACGCAACAGGACCCGCCTGTCCATCTGATAAAGCTCAAAGAGCTTGGGCTCTGCCCTGATCTCCACGACATCGGCAGTGATGTCGTAATAGGCAGACTGAACCAGGTGCGTAGTCCACCCTTTCGTTTCACTCTGAAACTTGAGGGTTACGGATGCCAGCTTGAACAGGGAGTTGCTTATCCTGTCACGCATTTTCTTGTTAGAGCGCCGGGAGTCAAAGCCACACATTTTAACAAACTCAACAAAAGACAGCTTGAGCGTGTCATCCTTAACGCCAAAATCATACATTGAACGGATGATTCCAAGCCAGACTTTGAAGTCCGTATCCATATCGAGGCGCGATCCGGTGATCCTGACATCGGTATACCCTTCACTCCGGGCAATGGACAGCTGTACGAGCTCCTCAGTCGCATCCGTGACGTTTTTGCGGTTCGTCTTACTCCTAGAGGTCGATTTGAGGGTAGGAACGAACAGACCAAGCCTCATGAGCGCAACAGGCTGAACAGTACTGGCGCTGTTGACATCCAGCTTAACAACTTCACCCGTTGTCTTATTGACCTCCTGAAGATTCAGGGGTAACTCATTATTTTCCATAGCCATTTTATTAACCCGCGGTTATCCACAAACGAAAGTATATACGCATATCACAGTCAACGGAAATACATACCCCAGTTAATACAATTGCATACCGCAATAGTTGATCTCGCACACAACAGTCAACATACCACACACCACAGTTAATGAAGATAGTCTCCAGGCTCAGGCGTAGCGGGGCGCTAAACGATCCGGGGATCTCTTTTTGATCTCAACATGATCTCCTTAAGGATCAATTACTGGATCGAAATATGGAATAACAGCCAGCATCCAATACATATGGACCACTGACATGACACAATGTGAATCTTGGTACAACAACCCAGTAATACAACACCAGGAAAGGCAATAGTCTTGACTGTGATATGCAGAAAAATGCATGTCATTACTCTTCCCTATTCCTATTCAGCTTCATACCGCAGTCAATAATCTGCATACTATAGTCAATTCCTTACCATTCAGTTCCTTCCAGTGGAGCTTCGTTAGCTTCAGAGCGTCAGCCACACCTTGTTAGTACGGAGTAATTCCGCTTCCTCGACGCATGCGCCTACGCGCGCATACTTTCTGCGGCGAGCGGATGATATTGACTGAAGCATGCGGCAGCCTTTCAGGCGGATGCTGAACTGAACAAGACTATATTTTGATCGGCTTTGCAATATTTAAGACGGTTTGCAACTTTAATGTTGCTTTGCGCCTTTTACCAAGATTTAATAGATTAATGCAAAGATAATAATAAGGAACAAAGAATGGGACTGATGGAAACGCTTGACCAGTGCATTACGGCCGGTCATGAAATGACGAAAGCTATCGCGATTGCACAGTTTAACGATGATAGCCCGGAAGCCAGGAAAATTACCCGTCGCTGGCGTGTGGGTGAGGCCGCCGATCTGATTGGCGTTTCTTCTCAGGCAATCCGTGATGCAGAAAAAGCAGGACGCCTTCCCCATCCTGATATGGAAATGCGTGGACGTGTAGAGCAGCGGGTGGGCTACACCATTGAACAAATCAACCATATGCGGGATGTATTTGGCACCCGTCTGCGCCGTCCTGATGACAGCGTTCCGCCCGTCATCGCGGTGGCAGCACATAAAGGGGGTGTCTATAAGACATCTGTATCTGTACATTTGGCACAGGACCTGGCGCTGAAAGGGCTGCGAGTACTGCTTGTCGAAGGGAACGATCCTCAAGGCACAGCCTCCATGTACCACGGCTGGGTCCCTGATTTGCATATCCATGCCGAAGACACACTGCTGCCTTTTTATCTTGGTGAGCGCGATGATGCAGCCTATGCCGTCAAAGCCACCTGCTGGCCGGGTCTCGACATCATACCTTCATGCCTGGCTCTGCACCGCATTGAGACAGAACTAATGGGAAGGTTTGACAACGGGAAACTGCCGACAGAACCTCATATGATGCTTCGCCTGGCCATCGAAACAGTGGCCCATGATTATGATGTCATTGTTATCGACAGTGCACCGAACCTCGGTATTGGTACCATCAATGTCGTCTGTGCTGCAGATGTACTCATCGTGCCAACGCCAGCAGAGTTATTTGATTACACCTCTGCCCTTCAGTTTTTTGACATGCTGCGCGACCTGTTAAAAAACGTGGACCTGCAGGGTTTTGAACCTGACGTTAGAATTCTTCTGACCAAGTACAGCAATAACAATGGCTCACAGTCACCCTGGATGGAAGAACAGATCCGCGATGCCTGGGGAAGCATGGTACTGAAAAACGTTGTTCGCGAGACCGACGAAGTCGGTAAAGGTCAGATCCGTATGAGAACGGTGTTTGAGCAGGCTATCGATCAGCGCTCATCTACAGGAGCCTGGCGAAATGCGCTGTCTATCTGGGAGCCTGTCTGTAATGAAATTTTTGATCGCCTGATTAAACCTCGCTGGGAGATCAGATAATGAAACGTGCACCAGTCATTCCAAAACATACCGTAAAAGATATCCGCCCCGAAACTGAACCTTCAGCGGCACCCGCTGCACCGATGGTTGATTCATTAATTGCACGGGTTGGAGCCATGGCCCGCGGGAATACCATTCTGCTTCCGGTTTGTGGCCGGGAAGTGAAATTTATTCTGGAAGCGATCCCGGGCGAGAGTGTTGAGACGGCATCAAGAGTCTGGTCAGGTAATGAACGTGACCAGGAACTACTGACCGAAGACGCGCTTGATGATCTGATTCCATCTTTTATGCTGAGTGGTCAACAGACGCCTGCGTTCGGACGAAGGGTAGAAGGTGTCATTGAAATTGCTGATGGTAGTCGCCGTCGTAAAGCCGCCATACTGACATCATCAGATTATCGTGTTCTCGTCGGGGATCTCGATGACGAACAGATGATGGCTTTATCACGGCTGGGTAATGATTATCGTCCTGTCAGCGCTTATGAACGGGGCAACCGTTATGCACAGCGGTTGGAAAATGATTTTAACGGCAATATCTCTGCTCTGGCTGAAGCTGAGAATATTTCCCGTAAAATCATCACGCGTTGCATCAACACGGCCCATTTGCCAAAATCAGTGGTTGCCCTGTTTACTCATCCTGGTGAACTTTCCGCCCGCTCTGGGGAGACGCTGTACAAAGCATTTTCGGGAAAAGAAGCTTTATTGTTGCAACGGACACAACAGCTTCATGAGCAAAAGAAAGCGGGAGTTATCTTTGAATCCGAGGAAGTTATTGGTTTACTGACGGATGTTCTGAAAGAGCCATCAGGTAAAAAAGTAAACCTTAATACCCGTCATCAATTTGTACCTGGTGCGACAGCCCTATACAAAGGCGATAAGGTGATTTTTAATCTCGATAAATCTCGTTTGCCTGCCGAGTGTATCGAGAAGATAGAAAGCATACTGCGCGACTTACAAAAAGTTTAGCCTGTTTAATGATACACGCGAGAGTCTTCATTAATTTCCAATATCCTTAATGCGTTACATGCTGCTTCGGAATATATACATCCGAAGCAGTTATTTTCTGCACTATAGCCCAGTGTTGTTAAAAAGATCTGTTTACTTCTCCCAACCTGATTGTTACCACAATCTAAAGATCCAGTTTTTTCTAGTTTTCCTTAACTAGTTCCGCAGTTCACCCCTCAACCTGCATATCAGAACTCAGACGGTAACCCATCCCGGAATACTGATTTCATACACCAGATTAACTGGGACCACGGTCCC
>NZ_JADDTS010000025.1:67353-78547 GCF_015159675.1 Enterobacter cloacae complex sp. S2 | reverse complement strand
AACTGGGACCACGGTCCCACCTCCTACTTGCGTGTCAGAACTCATCCTTCAACCCCGCCTGGAATATCGATTCCACACGCCGGATTTAACTGGGACCATGGTCCCACTCTATTCAGCTGTTTCTATCACAATACAGATTTTGAGATTGTTACTGTGATTCCTGTATTAGGTGCGTAAGAAGATTATGTTCGTTTTGTTCCCTGGTGCTTCCTCGCTCACTCGCGGGCTTCGCCCTGTCGTTCGGCTGCGGCGAGCACTACTGGCTCTCTCAGAAAAGCAGAATTTATCTGATCCTCGCAACGGGAATATCTTTCCAGCGGGTGGTGTACGCAGGGGAGAGCATATCGCGTTTCATTTGCCATGATGGCGCTATCCCTCGCCCGGCAAACCAGATCTGTCCCAGACCGGAATGATTAATGCCATCGAGAACCTTCATCAGCTCAGAGCTGTGAGGACGTGGCGGACGTTCGTCGAACAGCTGCAGCTGCGAAACGCCGGAGCCGGTGAAGTCATTCAGCATCACACCGGCTTTGGCATACAGGTGCCCATCCTTCCAGATACGCTCCAGAGCCGTTGTGGCGGCCGCAATAATGTCCCGGGTGTCCTGAGTGGGTGTAAGCAGTTTCTCCGTGGCCACGTTGCCGTAGTAAGGCTCTTTAACGGCGAACGGAGACGTTTTGATGAAAACGGAAATATGCCGGCAGTACTGGCGCTCTTTCCGCAGCTTTTCAGAGGCCCGCTCTGCGTACTGACAGACAGCCTGGCGGAGCGAATCGTACTCCGTGATTTTCTCTCCAAAGCTGCGGCTGCAGACGATCTGCTGTTTCGTCGGTGGTGCTTCCTCAAGCGACATGCAGCTTTCCCCGTTCAGTTCGCGTACTGTTCGCTCGAGAACGACGGAGAAATTTTTGCGTATAAAGGCCGGGTTCGTCAGGGCCAGATCGAGCGCGGTCCTGATACCCAGTACATTAAGTTTGCGTGCAATACGGTTTCCCACGCCCCAGATCTCTTCGACCGGCTGCAGTGAAAGCAGTTTCCGCGTTCGCTGAGGATTCCCCCTGGTCAGGGCGAGCACACCACGAAACTGTTTCCACTCCTTTGAGGCCCACTGGGCTGATTTTGCCAGGGTTTTCGTCGGCCCGGCACCCACGCCGATGGTCAGACGGGTACAGTCATACACGTGCTGGCGCAGCTGCCGGCCGAAGTCCTCCAGGTCCATGCAGTGCTCAACGCCGGTCAGGTCGAGGAACATCTCGTCAATCGAATACTGTTCCACCCTTGGGGCCAGCTCCTCCAGGCAGCTCATCACGCGCGCTGACATCGAGGCATAAAGTTCATAGTTGCTTGAGAACGCGTATATTTTTTCCGGATACGTTTCGTTTTTCATCTGAAACCACGGCGTGCCCATTTTGATCCAGGGCTTTGCCTCGGCACTTCTTGCGATAACGCAGCCATCGTTATTACTGAGCACCACAACCGGCTTTCCTTTCAAATCCGGGCGGAAAACACGTTCGCAGCTGGCATAAAAGCTGTTCACATCGGCCAGGGCAAACATCAGTACATCTCCCTCGGGCGGTGGATGATGTGCGTGACGACGCCAAAGATATCCAGATCGTCCGGGTCGGGATAAATCGGCGGCCAGGCGGCGTTCATTGGCTGCAGCGTCAGTCGTGGCGTCAGCAGAAGCCGTTTAACCGTAAACTCCCCCTGCACACTGGCCACAACAATATCGCCGTGCCGGGGCTTCTCTGCACTGTCCACAACCAGCAGATCGCCATTGTAAAGGCTGCCGTCGGACATACTGTCACCGCTGGCACGGAGATAGTAAGTCGCGCTCGGGTGCCGTATGCAGTAATCATGGAGATCCAGGTCATCGGGTAGGAACAGGCCATTGCTGACCCATCCCCCCCTAAGAACCGTACGTGAGAGTTTCCCCTCATACGGCTCAGGCCTCTCAAAGCCCACTTGCGCGAGCCGGTTTCGCTACCTTCAGGTTAAGGGCATGGATCTGCCTGTGGCATACGGGATGCACAAGGCACAGGTTGCTGTTGTCGTCAGTACCGCCATCGACACGACGGATAATATGGTGAACATGCCATCCGGTTTCGGGCGTGATCAGCTCCTGACATAACCTGCATCGTCGCTGCTGACTCTGCCAGAGCGTGACGATCCTTTTCTTCCCGCTGAGTGACAGCAGCATCTTTCGGGACATCCTCTCCTCAAAGTATGCTTCCCATTCAGGAGCGAACGGGTTTGCCCCCAGCCTCAGCATTGTATGGCGTGTGATGCGGGTGTCGGTGGCTTTCCGCAGAGACTTTAGAACCGGTTTTCCATCCGGATAGTACTCGCCTGTAGGCGTTGCAAATACCCAGTTACGGTTACCCACCTGATGGAAGTAACGGTTTTTGATCCAGCGTTTACCTTTCTGAGGATGCCGCCGCCTGCACCAGCGCCACAACGCCAGCCAGATTTCATGGTCCACGCGGGCAAATGCAGCTTTTGCAACGTTGTGCCGGTGAAAATCTGCCCAGCCCTGAATGATCGGGTTCAGCTTTTTAATAAGCTTCTCCTGCGTCAGTGCCGGGTTCTCTCTCACTGTTGCGCGGGCTTTTTCCAGTAAGCGACTGACGTTTATACCGGACGGGCGTATCAGCAGCTTACCGCTGAATTTGCGCAGATTATGGCCTAGAAAATCGAAACCCTGATCAATACGTGTAACCCGCGTTTTTGTGGGGGAGAGCGTCAGACCACGCTCGAGCATGAACCTCTCCACCACAGGCATGACCTCATTTTCCAGCAACTCCTTCGAGCGGCCGGTTATGATGAAGTCATCAGCGTAACGCACATAATTGACCTTGAGTTTTATTTCAAGATTCCGCGCATACCGCGGACGACCAAAGTGGGACTTTAGCCTTGCTTCAAGCCCGTCGAGTGCAAGGTTTGCCAGCACCGGGGAAATAATTCCACCCTGTGGCGTACCTGCTTCGGTGGGAAAAAGCTGACGCCCTTCCATGTATCCTGCCTTGAGCCATCTGCTCAGTATTACCCTGTCGATCGGTATGTTTTCCATCAGCCACTCATGGCTGATGTTGTCAAAACATCCCTGAATATCCCCCTCCAGCACCCACTCTGGCGCGTGTTTCTTCGACAGCATGATAAAGCACTGTTCAATTGCATCAGCTACGGAACGCTGTGGCCTGAAGCCAAAGGAGCGCTGATCGGCTGTGGTCTCCGCAACGGGTGAAAGTGCCATCATGTAGAGTGCCTGCATGGTTCTGTCACGCATCGACGGAATGCCGAGCGGACGGCTTTTGCCGTCTGCTTTGGGGATAAGGAGACGCTTCAGAGGAAGGGGACGGTATCCCCGCCGCTGTAGCGACTTAATGGCCTGAAATCTGGCCGCCGGGGTGGTCCATAATTTGCCGTCCACGCCCGGCGTATGCCTGCCCTTATTTTCGGTAACCCGTCTGACGGCAAGAGCCTTACCGCTGAACGAGTGGGTCAACAGCCACTGCAGGGCTTTAACCCTGCCGAACCTGCCTTCCCGCGTTGCCTTTACGATACGTGCCTGCAGCCTTCGCACTTCCCGGTGGCACTGAGCCCAGTCAATGCTGTGCCATGCCTCCGGTTCGTGAGAGGGGGCACCCGCGCCTGTTGCTGACGTAGTCATCTGCTGTTCCCTCAAAGAAAGTTTCTCAGGTTATCCCGTAAAGAAAGACCCGGTGGAAGTCTGCCCGCTTTCGCGTGAGGTGATGTCGCACTTGAGCTCAACCTCTGTCTGCCCGGTTACAGGGCAGCATTCGCTTTCTCCACCATCTCATACCCGCACCGCCAACAGTGCCTCTTGCGATTTACCTGCCCCTGAGGGCAGCGATACGGGCTTACCATGTTCCACCTGAATAACGAGATGGGTTAGACCCTGCCTGTTCACCGACGGCCATTATGTCCGTGTGCCTCAAGAATCGAAGTGAAGCAACCGACCGCATACCTTTTGGTTCAGGCCTGACAGCATCTTTGGCCTGTTCTATGTAACGATGTTTATCAGCAGTTCACTTATGTTGGTCATACCATCCAGCCTGGCGCCGCATCCGCACGATGCTTGCAGATGTTACCTGTCCTCACGGACTCGGCTAGGTACGCAGACCCGGCTTCGTTGTCCCGGCAGCTTCACACCAGAGCGTTACCGCTCCCGCATGTACCGGTAGGCTACTGATGACGGAACATCAGGTTCCTCTCTGATTTCTCAGCGGAACAATTATTCAGGCGACTTCACGTCGCACGGACTCGACATAGTCAGCGGCAGGGCTCGGAAAACCGCAGCTGGCCAGGTCTGCAAACAACGGATGGGCCTGTGGCGGGAGTGCTTTCCCGGTGCTGAAAAGCTGCAGTTTCATCTTTCCTCCTGACGTCTAAATATACTGGATATGCATACAGTATATTTAACAGCGTGAGGATAATCCAGATCACCTGCTTCATGAACAGGGTGAGTAACCTAAGTTACTCAAAATGCTATTTAATATCATTATGGGACATTTAAATTACTCATGATGAGAAGCATGGCTTTTATTTTGCCATTTTGCTCTTATAATATGTATCAAATTGAGTTTAATTGACGGAGCATAATGATGAATATTTACTGCGATGATGGTTCAACTAATGTTAAGCTGGCATGGTTTGAAGGAAACGAGCTGCAGACCCGGGTTTCAGCTAACTCCTTCCGGCATGGCTGGAAAGTGGCGGAATTCAGTGCCGCAACGTTCAACTATCAGGTGGGCACGCTGAAATACACCTGGGACAGCGTCAGCCGGGATGCCATCCCGACAACAAACGTGGAATACCAGTACGGTGATCTCAACCTGCTGGCCGTGCATCATGCCCTGCTGAACAGCGGACTTGAGCCGCAGCCGGTGAGCCTGACCGTGACGCTGCCCCTGAGCGAGTATTATGACGGGGACTGCCAGCGGAACGAGGAGAACATCCGACGCAAACGAGAAAACCTGATGCGTGAGCTGGTTCTGAATAAGGGCAGGGCATTTACCGTAACGGACGTGAAGGTGATGCCTGAATCACTGCCGGCGGCGTTCTCCCGTCTCGCGGAGCTGAAGCCCGGACCCGCTGAGACCACCCTGATTATCGATCTCGGCGGAACCACGCTCGATGCCGGCGTGATTGTCGGACAGTTTGATGATATCAGTGCGGTACACGGCAATCCGTCTGTCGGCGTGTCACAGGTCACCCGCGCAGCTGCAGGCGCGCTGCGGGCTGCAGACAGCGAAACCAGCGCGCTTATTGCTGACACGGTCATCCGCAACCGCAATGATCGTCAGTATCTGCAGCGAGTGATCAACGATGCCGGAAAAATTGACGATGTTCTGAACAAAATTACAGAGGCAATCACTTCCCTGGGCGCGCGTGTCACCAGTGAGCTGACGGTCTTCAGGAGCGTTAACCGGGTATTCCTGGTCGGGGGAGGGGCATCCCTCATTGAAGAGGCTATCCGTCAGGCCTGGCCTCTGGCTCCTGACCGTATCGAGGTTATCGGCGATCCGCAGCTGGCGCTGGCCAGAGAGATTGCCCTTTACAATAAAGAGGACTAAACGTGCCGGACGGCCAGTATTCTTTCTATCTGCACAGCGACGATCGCACCGACATCACGGCGATGGCGACCATCAGCACCATCTCACAGCCCCTGCGCGGTGACTTCATCCGGACCGCCGCCACCGCCGGGGCGGTGATGTACCAGACGGATGCCCGTTTACCGGCGCTGATCCCGGTGTTCTTTGACGGACATCTGAGTGCCATCCGGCTTTGTGCCGTGATGGCCCTGGTATCCGGCACCTGGTCTTCACTCTCAGGACTTCCTGATGAGCCTGATGGTGGCGTGGCTGCTCTGGCCATGTCACCGGAGACGGAATACCAGCGCCGGCGTTACACCCTGACGCTTCAGGATGACCGGAGCAGTGAACGGGTTGAGCGTGTGCTGACGGGCGTGTCATCCCGCCTGCGCGGAGAGCTGCTGAGAAACCTGATTATCACCGGTCTGGCCCTGCATACGACCGCACCGGAGCTGCCGCGTCTGCTGGCCAGTATGCCGGTACCGCCCGGCACGGTCAGCGAGCTGCAGGTTCTGGTTCAGCAGATGGCTGGTACGGCTGACGTGAGTATGGCTGCAGTGCCGGAGAAACCAGCGGAGCCTGCCGCACCGGTATCCGCTGAAGCGACCAGCATAAAGAAAAATATGCGCCGGGCATTCGGAGACTAGAGCATGTCAGTGATTAAACAAAAAGCAGTGCAGTGCATTCATAACTTTCTGCGCGCCCGGAACGTGCCTGAATCTCAGTGGCCGGAACGGGTCAAAAAGACCGGCAGGGGAATGATACTGGCAGGCGTGGCCGTCGTGGTTCCTGGCGTTCTGGTTGATAACATCTCACTGCCGGTGACAATCGCGATGCAGGTCTGCTATGCCTCACTGATCGGCCTCGGGGTTCTCTTGGCGTTTGACAAGAAAAAACCAGAGGGGCGGGGATGAATATGAACATTAACCTGAAGGAAACAGTATGCTGCTTGAAGAACTGACAGGAGACGAACGTACGCTGGTCGTTGTGGCACTGCAGGCGTTGTTCCGCGAGAGATTATCCGCATCAAATGCCGTCTTTACGGTATGTAGCCTGTCCGGAAAAGAGCAGCCGCCGGAAGATATTTTTGGGCTGCGTGAAGTAGAGGATGCGCTGAGACGTATTGGTGCAGCTCCTGCGCGTTAAATCCGGTCCCGTACACTTCAGAAAAAAACGGCAGGGTGACATCTCATCCCTGCCGTCAAAACTAAACGCTTAATTTTTCGGCGATTATAATGTATTGTTTTGTGATGTAAATCACATTTTAATTTAATGTGAAATTTTTCCTCCGCTTTACATCTCCCGTAAAAAATTACCCGCCGTGCCTTCACGCTAACCCGGCCGCTGCGGTCGCAAGGGTTCACGTTGTCTCCGTCCTCACCCGTTCGCGCCCTGCACGGTGCATTCAGCCCGTGAAGGGCTTGCGCTGCGGCTTCGGCGTCGCCCTGGCGTCCTCCGCTTTACGCCGTGTTTTTGTGGCGGCACGGCGCAAGAGGGTGCCGGATGCTGAGGACACAACCATGTTCAGACTGACCTGTATTGAACTCGATAACGGCGAGTTTGCCGTCTATATCAATCACCATTACCTGGGGAGTGAAGATGCCAGCGGAGAGCGACTTTCTCTGGGGGAGGTTCTGGAGCAGCTCTCCCTGCTGCCGGGCGTGGAATTACAGACCCTGCTGGAACCCGTACCGGAGTGCGATGACTGGTGCTGGAACGACATCGCTGATCGCGTCCTGCCGTCGCGTCCTGCATGTCGTGATGATGTGACGGTGGCAGGGCTCATCGCCAGGCTGAAGCAGTACCCACCGGATGCACTGTGTATGGGGACGTTCTGGCTGGAAGATGATTTTCTGTCCCTCGATGGCAGTCTGTCGGAGGAGGAAATTGCAGAAGCCATGCGTATCTGCGACCACAGCCACGATGCAGGCATCGGTTTTAACTGGGACACGCTGCAGTTCGCTATCGACCACGTGAAGGGGCGCTAAAAAAAAAGGACACCTTCCGGGGAGGGGTGTCCTGAAATGTGTCATATTCGTTGTAAGTGAAAACCCATCAGATGTTTTCGGCACAGATAATTGCACAATCGCTGCCTTTTTTCACCTGCCATATATCCGACTCAAAAAAAAGACGTCTCCGGTTGGGGACGTCCTGAAATCAAAGGCACACATGTCAGATAACGGCGCGAATCCATTATCAGTGTGCATTCTGCCATACACTCACGGACTCATCAGCTACCAGAACCGGTACCGAAGGATGTCGGTTCCCTCCGCCTTATTGCCGCCAGCCGGCGGCGTGTTCAACGCCGTGCCTTCACGCTAACCCGGCCGCTGCGGTCGCAAGGGTTCACGTTGTCTCCGTCCTCACCCGTTCGCACCTTTCACGGTGCATTCAGCCCGTGAAAGGCTTGCGCTGCGGCTTGCGGCGTCGCCCCTGCGCCCTCCGCTTTTCGCCGGGTTTTTGTGGCGGCACGGCGCAAGAGGGTGCCGCATATCAGAGAGGAGTGTGTCTATGTCCCGTTTTATTCTGGGTGACTGCGTGCAGGTGATGTCCCGTTTTCCGGCGCGTGCCGTCGATTTTATTCTTACCGACCCACCGTACCTGGTTGGCTATAAGGACCGTACCGGCCGCACCCTGGCCGGGGACAACTCTTCCGAATGGCTCCAGCCCGCCTGTCATGAAATGTACCGCGTGCTGAAAAATGACAGCCTCATGGTGAGTTTCTATGCCTGGAACCGCGCGGATCTGTTTCTGAATGCGTGGAAAACGGCCGGTTTCAGGGTGGTTGGCCATATCGTCTTTGCCAAGAGCTACGCCTCAAAATCGACGTTCGTGGGTTACACCCATGAGAGTGCCTACCTGCTGGCAAAGGGAAGGCCGCAAACCCCGGACCGTCCCATCCCGGACGTGATCCCCTGGAAATACACGGGCAACCGACATCACCCGACGGAGAAGCCGGTGCAGAGCCTGCGGCCGCTGATTGAATCGCTCACGCGTCCGGGGGCTATTGTCCTTGACCCGTTCGCCGGCAGCGGCTCCACCTGCGTGGCCGCCGCCGAAGCCAGCCGCCGCTATATCGGGATCGAGATGCTTGAGCAGTACCACGCCGCCGGCGTTCGACGTCTGGCACAGGTTGAACGGGCAAGAAGGATGCCGGCGGCCAATGACGGCGCGTTTTACCCCGACTATCCGGAGGCGGCATGAACTACCCGGGCCTTGAAAACCTGCGCGCGGACGTGGCCGCGCTCAGCAATGCCATGTGTGACGTGCGGATGCTGCTGAACCGCCTCGAATCGCAGCACCGGCACGACGCGGCAACGCTTACCGAACGTATGGCTGCGCAGACTCTGCGCCGGATCAACACCCTGCTTCTTGAAGCCTACCGCGAAGCCCTGGTGCTGGACGAAACCTTTCAGGACTGACTGACCCTGCCGGGCTGATGCCCGGTCTGTAACCCCTTACAAGAGAGAACAAACGATGTACGGAACCCGCGAAGAACTTTGTGTACAGCTTGAAAACATGTTCACGTTTGACGAACCCCTGGTCCTGCTGGTCTGGACGGAAGAGGGGATTAGCGTGGCCTGCCGTGAAGCCCAGCCAGAACCGGACGGGGCTGAAATCCGGAATCTGATGAAGGCGATCGGCGAAATGAAAATGACGCAATACCGCCAGGAGGGGGTAAATAATCTGACTGTCAGCGATCTCCTGGCCCGTCAGCGGGAAGCGGCAAACCGTCAGGTGAGTGTTCCGGCGGTACTCCTGCCCCGCGTCCTGCGTAACTATGAATGTGAGCTGGAAAACCGGATCGGTATGGCCTGGGAAGCCGGGCGGCAGGAGCCTGAATCCGTCAGGAATGAGCTGAAGGACGTTCACGCCTTACAGGAGACGCTGGCCGCGTAAGGGAAAGAGCCGGGGTAACGCCCCGGCAACCGGTGGACATCCACAGCGAAAAGGATGTCAGTGCCTTCCGCTTCTATCCGCCGCTGCCCTCCGGGCCACGTCGGGACAATGAAACTCCCCTGAAGCTCCGTGCGGTGACGGCATGCGCCGTGACTTCACTGTAGCCCGGCCGCATCGGCCACAAGGGTTCGCTGACGCCTCCGTCCTCACCCGTTCGCACCCTTCACGGTGCATTCAGCCCGTGAAGGCTTTGCGCTGCGGCTTGCGGCGTCGCCCCTGTGTCCTCCGCTTTTCGCCGGTCTGTCGTGTCGTCACGGCGATGCCGGAACCGAGAATATGTTAACCGTGGAGGATCTATGAACCAGACCGTGACCTGTGATGCTGTTCGTCTTGAGGGTGCGCAGCGCCTGACTTTCCTGCCTGATTTGTTTGGCGGCGATTTTATGACGTCCGAGGCATCCGTGTACGCCTATGCCCAGCGTTACTGCCCTGAGTATCAGGGGGGATTCTGGCAGTTTTACCGGCTGCCGGAAGGTGGCGGATATATGGCGCCTGACGTGGAGAGCCTGACCCTGTGCAATCCGGACAACTGGTTTGAGCAGACTGTCAGCGGGGAAGTGGCGGGGATCATTCTCACGGCGCTGGTACTGAATCACCGGAGCTGGCACCACAGCAACCATGACCATGAAGAGCTGTGCCGCCACTTCTGCCGTCGCTATGAGCAGCTTATGGCATTTGCTGATACCCATCCTGAAAGCGCCACGATCTGGCGTGCCCTTGACTGACTGACCACGGGCGGCGATGCCGCCCGACTAAAGGAGAAAACATGATTGGTACAGCAAAAGAGATCGCTATCGAAATGCTGCGTGATGACGATAATGACGGCGAGAAATTTGTATTCGCCAGCTGGAGCCGGAACGATATTCGCGGTCTCTGCATTGACTGGGATCTCAGTGATGAAGAGATCGACGTGGTGATGGAAAGACTGGAGGCAGAGCTGTATCCCTCCGGATGTGTCCCTCTCATCTACAACATTGTTGAGATGATGGTGGAAGAAAAACGGAAACACCGTAATGTCACCATTCCGGCTGCGGCGCTTGCGGTGGTGATGCAGCTTGCAGGGAAGGAAATGGAGCGTATCGCTATATGCGCGGAGGATGGAGGCGGATCAGCGGCAGAAACCCTGAAAGAAGAAAATGAAGTCATGTTGCGCCTGCGCGCTGCACTCAATGCCTGACTGAGAAACCGGAGGCATTGCCTCCGGAAACTGAAAAAAGGAGAACACCATGCAACTGTCACCGGAAACCCGCAGCATCCTGCGCCAGTATAAAACGCTCATCAACGAGCGACGTCGTGAATCATGACTCAGCCCCGTAACCACAGCGAAAGTGCTGGATGAGATCTGCGAATCCGCTACCCGCCAGTGCGCCGTCTATCTTTGCGGCCACTTCATTCTCCAGGGCGGTCAGGGGGATGGAAAGTAAATAATCCGGGCGGGGCATAGGCGCCGCCTGTTCGCGCGCGAAAACCCAGTCATCCCTTCGGGCTGACGGGGCGGCAAGGCCAGCGCCTGCGGCGCTGCCCCCTCCCGCCCCTGGTTTAAGTCAGGAGAAATGCAGAGGAATGGCATTGTGGGGGCAAATTGTCACGGATACGGTCCTGCGTGGCGTGGCGTGGCG
>NZ_JADDTS010000025.1:0-67234 GCF_015159675.1 Enterobacter cloacae complex sp. S2 | reverse complement strand
GCGTGGCGTGGCGTGGCGGCTCTGAAACCCGATCAGCAAATTCTCTGAAAACACCTGAATCCCACTTCTGGCCCCCTTCGGCTCCCGGCCAGCGCTGCTGTCCGGTCGTCGAGCCCCACTCCGCCAGGGCGGCCGCTGCGCACCCGCCGGGCTCCGCCGAACCCCTCCGGGTTTCGGGCTGACGCTAGGGTCTGATGGCGAAGGTCAAGGGCTGCGGCTTCTCCGGCCGTGCCGTCCGGAACGCCTTCACCGCGCCGGCTGATGCCGTCGCTTTAATGGCGCCACGCCGTTCCGACGTGTCGGGTGTGTGCATCCTGTTCCCCCGGTGAAGCCATCCCCCGTGCGTCCTCACGCGGAGGGCTGCTTGTAGCACCGTCGGGTCGTCATCCAAGGGGTGAAATGCACTCCGCCAAAACTTTTTGCGGGGCGCAAAAACTTTCGTCTCCGCCCCTTTCCTTCCTCCCTTCGCCGTTGCTCCTTTTGCCCTTTGCCGCGAGAGAACTCACCAGGGAGATGGACAACCATCACCACAGGAGAGAACCAGGATGCACACACGAAACGTCAACGTCAAAACCGCCGCTCAAGAATCTTCCAGGAAGATGGGGGAAGAACAAAACCCTGTTTCTGTCGCACGGGAGTGGGTGGCTCAGGCCACTTCGCTGAAGGCGGGGGTCACCGTCACCCTGTCCGATGTGTCCCGATACGGCGACGTGCAGGTGGAGATCCGCACCAACGGAACGCTTAACTGGCGCGCCTGGTCGTTTGAACCGGATTTTCTTTTTGAACTGAAACGCAATCTGCAATACGTGCAGCTTTAACCGGAGGCCGGATGTCCGGCTCTAACCCAGAGAAGGAGGAAACATGCAGAACCTTAACACCCGTCCGGCGACCCGTAAGGTCGGGCAGAGCACCGAAATCGTGAAGCTGCTGCGCATTCAGGCCAGCGACACCCACGTGGTCGAGTTTGACAACGTGGACACCCGATTTAATGACTGCAACAACTGGCAGGTGATGGCAGGAGGCAAACGAGTCCTGTTCAGCAACCGCATGTATGAGCGTTTTTCAGATGTGAAATCGGGGATCGTGGCAACGATCAACGTTTGTGAAAACAGCGGCAGCGTAACGGATAAAGCGATGCTGGAAGGGGCAAAAGTCATGATGCAGCTTCTTGATGGCTATCCGTCCTTTGGAGCACTGGCAGCACACCCGAAACGCATTACCGGTTAACCGAGTGCCGTGACCGGATCGCACTCCGGCCACGGCTAACCACAACTATCACTGAGAGGTAAAAATCATGGTCGCCACCAATACTACGGCAAAAAAACCAGCTAAGACCACCCGTCAGACAAAATCTGCGGAAAAAATCGCGCAGTCTACCGAACAGAAGCTCGTCCAGCTGCTCGCTGATACGCCCGTGCAAATCTTCCCGTACTCCCGCCTGTCACACACGGGCTTAAACACGCGCATCATTCCGCATACCGATCGGGAAGTGGAAGAGATGGCAGACAGCATTCAGGCAATGGGCATCCTGCAAAACCTGATCGGTGCAGAACTGCCGGACGGTACGATCGGCATTGTCGGCGGGGAAGGTCGCCGCAGAGGCACAGGCATTCTGGTGATGCGCGGTGTTCTCGATGCAGACACGCCGTTTGTTCCGGTGAAAGTCCTGCCCGTGGAGATGGCTGTGGCGGCCTCGATGATCGAGAACGGTCGACGTAAAAACATGCATCCCGCCGAGCAGATTATCGGTTTTCGTACCCTTCAGCAGGAAGGTAAAACGGCTTCTCAGATCGGCGCACTGATGGGTTATCACCCGCGCCACGTTCAGCGCTGCCTGAAGCTGGCTAATCTTGCCCCCTCCCTGCTGGATGCGCTGGCGCGGGATGAAATCACCCTTGAGCATTGTGAAGTGATGACCCTTGCCGACACTCATGAACGGCAGCTACAGGTCTGGGAAGAAGCGAAGGCACAGTGGAACGGCAGTATGCCAATGCCCCATACACTTCGCAAAATGGTGACTGACGACAAGATGGCCATCAGCCACCCGATGTTTGAGTATGTGGGCGAGGAAGCCTATACCGCCGCTGGCGGTACGCTGACCGCCGATCTGTTCAGCGACAGGGACAGTACCTTTGCCGATGCGGCGCTGGTGAGATCCCTGCTGGCTGGCAAGCTTACCGTGCTCGCCGCTCGCGTTAAGCAGGAGCAGGGCTGGGGCTGGGCTGAGTTCCGCATGACGGAACTGCGCGCCAGCGGTGAGGACGGTGAACTGTACCGTTTTGCCATGCCGAAAGCTGTCCTGACGGAAGAAGAACAGAAGCGCGTCAGTGAGCTGGAAGAACAAATGGAAGCTACTGAAAACTACGATGACGAATACGAGCTTCAGCAGCAGATCGATGACATTTACTGCGAGGCGGAGTATCGCGAAGCCACGCCGGAATTTCGCGCCGCGCACGGTATCTGGGTGTCATGGGATGGTGACAATTTCCAGGTTCAGCCTGGTATCCGCAGGCTGACCGACGAAGACCGGGCAGAAGAAGAACAGGCGCGTCAGGAACGTGAAAACAACGTGATCAGACACACCACGCCTGAAATACCCGCTGACGCCTATCCGGCAACGCTGGTTAAGGCCATGTCTGCGGAGCGCACTCTCGCCGTTCAGGCAGAACTGGCGGGTCGCCCTGATGTATCGGTGGCACTCCTGACGTGGACGCTATGTCTTACGCTCTTTGACCGCACCCACGGCAAGCGCAATGAACCGCTGAAAGCCTCCGTGTCCTCGAATCAGTATCACCTTGCATCACTGGCTCCATCCGGTGAGGAAGGGAAGGCGCTGACGGCGCTCAAAGCACAGAAAGAGGCGCTTCAGGCAACGCTTCCCGAAAACTGGCATCTCGATTTCACCTGGCTGCTGTCATGGTCAGCAGAGCAGGTGAACACCCTGCTGGGATTCTGTGCAGCGCACGGTATCAACGGTATTCAGGAACGTATGTATAACCATACGCAGAAAAGCGAACTGGACGGGCTGGAAGCGGCGCTGGACTTTGACCTGCGCAAATGGTGGCAGCCGGATGCTGAGAGCTACTTCGGTAAGCTCACGATTTCCCAGATTGGCAAAGCCTATGAAGAAGCCGGACTCAGCGCCCGTGCGGGTGAAGTTGTGAAACTCAAGCGCCGCGATGCGGCGAAGGCAGCCGAGCAGGATCTGAATGCTCAGGGCTGGCTGCCTGACTGGATGGTGCGCCCAGCGCCAGCCGCTGAGGCTGAAGAAGCCACCGAAACCGACGCTGACACCACTGACCACGCTGCTTAATACCGGAGGCCGCCGCCTTCGGGCGGCGGGAACAGACATGACCATGCAATATGACCTGAACCGAATTAACACCCTGACCGCATCCGACCTGGAGTTTATCCGCCAGCAGGGCGAAGACGCGCGCCGCGCACTCAGCGACGCCGTGACCGGCCTCCTGTCCACACCTGAAGGATGGTGCGTCTGCGCCGAGTTCCGCAGCGAGTTCGGCGGCTTCTTCCCTGTCCAGTGCCGCTTCAGCGCGGACGGCAGTGATGACTGGCATCTGTGCGTGTGCAGCCCCGGCGAAGTCTCGCCGTACTGGATTCTGGTGCTGCTCTCCTCCGGCGGTGAAGTGGTGCGTACCCTTTACCAGAGCGACACGCTCCAGCCTGACCGGATAAATCAGCTGATCGCGCAGCTGGCAGGTATGCGCCGCTTTAACTGCACTGCCCGCACCGTGGTGAAGCTGATGAATGTGGAGGTGACAGCATGATCCCGTCCTCACACGCGCTCGTTTCCCTGAAGCCCGCCCGTCAGGCAGCAATACAGGCTATCAGCCATGTTGAGTCTGCCCGCGAACGCGGCGCACGACTGCCCGCCATGCCGTATGTGCGTACCTTTCTGCGCCTTCTTACGGGCAGCGGTCGCCTCAACGCCACGGTGGCCAATAAAATACCTGGCCTGCACTGGGTACCAAACAACCGCCATTCGAACCTGAAACAGGTCGAGGAGGCACTCAACACCATGATCGCCACCGGAGGGGAAGCCTGCCCGCTGCCGCTCACGATTGACGTTCAGGCCGAGCTATTCCCTGAAGTCATGCACACCCGCACGGGTCGACGGCTGCACAGATCCGGCAATAAGACCACGCGTCAGCTTCGCCGCCAGTCCCGTGAGTACGAACAGCGCTGGAAACTGCGCCAGAACCTGCTGGAACAGGCAAAAGTCGATCTGAATTTTCAGTCACCGGAAACCGTCTGCACCTGGTATACCCGGTGGAGCGACGAGTTTGACGCGGCAGAGCTGGCCATACCGTTCTGGAACTGGCAGACGCGGTTCGCGTCGCTGAAGGAACTTGACTGGCTTCGCATGAGCGGCGACCCGCTGTATTCAGTCATGTACCAAATCCCGTTTATTGTCCGGGAAACACCTGAGCACATCCGGGTCGCTGAACGCTGGCAGATACCGAACAAGCTGCGTTATCAGCAGGGGGCAGAATGAGAAATAACCCCCGTAAAACGGAGCTGAAGGTCGCCCGCAGCCAGCGAAATAAGCTCCGTACCATGTCCGCAAAGCTGAAAGAAATGTGTTGCGAGTGGGACGGACTGAGTGGCTGGCTGGAAACCGAAAGCGAGCAGCTGGCTGAGAGTATAGACAGGCACCTTGAGGCGCTCGAAGACCAGATCCGTGAATGGTCAGAAGGTACGGATAACCGGGAGGGATATTGAACATCATCAGTCGCAGGTTCGACAAAAAAGAACCCGGAACCGTGTTCCGCCATGCTGAAAGCGGGAAGATCATGTATCGTCTCGATGCCCGGCTGGAGCGGGATGACTGGGAGATAGTGCAGGCGATAATCAGCCTTGTCTATAACGCCGGCGTGGCCGCCGGAAGCAAACAGCGAGCCGCTGAAATTCGTGAGGCTCTGGGGATTTCAGGAACTGAATGACGCGGAAAAACGATGAGGATTTATACAGTTTTCAGACTGTTATTCCTGGGCAGATGATCGACGACGGGATATAATGGCGATGGCGCTTGAGGCTTTTTGCCTCATGACGTGAAGGTGGTTTGTTACCGTGTTGTGTGGCAGAAAGCAGAAAGCCCCGTAGTTAATTTTCATTAACCCATGCACGGCGCCCATTTAGTTGGACTCTCAAATTGGAGAGTCCCATGTCAAGACGTAAGTACACCTTTGAACAGCGCCTCGAAGTGGTTATGCACTATTTAGCTACTGATGAAGGCTATCGCTTAACATCAGCTCGCTTTAACGTTCCCAGAACCCAGGTAAGAATATGGGTTGCAGCCTATGATGTTTATGGAGAAGAAGGTCTGAAGCCCAGAGATAAGGGCGTATCAATCGATCCCGAAATCAGAATTGAAGCTGTGAAAGCGGTGCTATCCGGTCAGATATCTCAGACACAGGCCGCGACTAAATTCAATGTTGCAGGTGCGTCATCTGTCGCCAAATGGCTAAAAGTGTACAAAGAGCAGGGTGAAGAAGGGCTTCGCTCACTCAAGGTAGGCACAAAAAGGGTATCTTACATGGCTGAACACCCTGAACTTATTGAAGCCGCAGAGGAACGATCAAAAGAGCAACGAATTCTTGAACTGGAAAGGAAGGTCAAACGTCTTGAATTACGGATACTTTATCTTCAAAAGCTGAAAGCCTTAGTTCGGTAAGAGATAAGGTTCGTGTTGTTGACGAACTAAGGCAGCATTACCCACTTGATCAGTTGCTGAGTACCGCCCGTATACCCAGGAGCACGTTTTACTATCATCTTAAAGCACTACGCTCTCCGGGAAAATATGATGAAATAAATCGTCGAATCAGCGAGATATATGATGAAAATCAGGGCCGCTATGGCTATCGACGGGTAACGCTGGCGCTCAGAAGAGAAGGGGGACTGATCAACCACAAAGTGGTTCAACGCCTGATGAATGCTCTTGATCTTAAAGCCGCTATCAAAGTAAAGCGCTATACCTCCTGGCGTGGCGAACGTGGGTGTGCTGCTGACAACCTCCTGCAACGTAACTTCAAAGCCAGCCGGCCCAACGAAAAATGGGTCACAGATGTCACCGAGTTCGCCGTCAACGGCCGCAAACTCTATCTTTCTCCGATCATCGATCTCTTTAATAACGAAGTCATTTCCTACAGTATCTCAGAACGCCCCACAATGCCGATGATTGACGACATGTTGATTAAGGCATTTGCCAGAATGGACGCCAACAGCAGACCAGTACTTCATTCAGATCAGGGTTGGCAGTACCGGCATCGGTGGTATCAGTATCAGTTGCGGGAGTTTGGGGTTCTGCAAAGCATGTCCCGCAAAGGAAACTGTCTGGACAATGCCTGCGCTGAGTGCTTTTTCGGGACGTTAAAATCAGAATGCTTCTACACCCGTAAATTCAACGATGTTGATGAGCTGAAGGTTGTTCTTGAGGATTACATTCGTTACTACAACACGCGGCGAATCAGTCTTAAATTTAACGGCCTCAGCCCGGTTGAATACCGCCTGAAGACCTACCCGCTGCGGCTTTAGCCACGTTATCCTGATTTCACCTGGGCGGTCTGATGTTAACAAGGGTGTTACGCGGCCGGACGGCCCTCAGCAGTATTGATACCAGCCCTGTTGTTGCGGGGCGTTTCTGATGTTCCGGACACGGCCAGGCTGAAATGAACAGCATTCAAAATGAGCAAAAAGTGCTTCTCGTAAAAAATTTACAAATCTTTTTTGCAGGAAAACATGCCTCTAGTTCGCAACAGGAAGCCCGGAGAGCGATTCTTCGTTATGCATAAGGCCAATTGTGTTTCAACAGTAAAAACTGTTTCTGAGGCTTTTGGTTGCGAATAGTGGGCTATTAACGCGTATTCCCGTAACGCTGAAAAGTAATGAATAGCTATGAATAGCAGTGACCTTGCAGGTAAACGTCAGGTTTATTACTATTCAGGCATCGTTACTGACCGGAACCACTCAACACTGGTATGTTGATGGGGTATTGATGTCGGAGAGTAATCTCCCCCAGCCTAAGAGCGGGATATCCAAAGACACAGACCGGAACCCAACAAGAGTGGATAACATCGATGATCTACTCTGGTGAAAAGGCGCTGATATCAGCGCCTTTTTGCTTTTCTGGACGTGTAAACCGTCTGTCCATTCAGTCGCAGATGTGCGACATATGCAAATTTCATGGGCCTACTCTTTGGTATGGAGTGTCGTCCCCACTGATTGACTTCATAAGCTGATACAACATAAAGCTTTAAGCCGTTCGGGTGACCGTTGTCCTTACGCAAGTCAAAGAAGATCGCATAGTCATTTACCTCCATATAATGATACATCTCATTGTTTCCCTTATTGATATGGGGAACAACGTAGGAGGTCAGAAGATTTGTTGAAAGCATCTGCGGCAGGTTAAGACTGGCAGCATATCTGTCAGCACAGAAAAATCGATCCGGTGGAATTTCCGGTCCGTTTCCTTTCTGGTCAGAAAAGACATGATTGCTGTAGTTGATTGTTATCTGTACGGGGTCAGGGATATTGGCGATTTCTGCCATAAACGTCAAAGGCGCGAGGTGCTTCATACAGTAGCTTTTTCCATTAAAGGAAAGATTTTTATGTGCGCCTTTCACTGTTATCCCTTACGAATCCAATGGAGCGGGAATTGTATCACAACCCCATGCGGGGCAGATGCGCCCGAGATGTAAAAGATGTGCATAGAGTACGCGCATGGCCGGCCTCACTGGCTGTTATCCTGAAGAGGCCAACCATGGTTACTATGTCTCCCTGTCAGATTTTGGCCTGATTTACCCGTGCGGACAGTGCCTGATGACTTTCCTTACGTTCGCTGTATCGGTCAGCCAGATAATCAGTCTGCCCTTTCAGGAGCAGGGTGATCTTAAATAATTCCTCGGTGACGTCGACGATACGGTCATACCAGGAAGAGGGTTTCATACGTCCGTTCTCATCGAATTCCTGCCATGCTTTGGCTACTGATGATTGGTTGGGGATAGTGAACATCCTCATCCAGCGTCCAAGAATACGCATCTGGTTCACGGCATTAAAAGACTGCGAGCCGCCACAAACCTGCATTACCGCAAGGGTTTTTCCCTGCGAAGGGCGAACCGCGCCTTCACTTAACGGGATCCAGTCGATTTGTGCCTTCATAACCGCGCTCATTGCCCCATGCCGCTCCGGCGAGCTCCACACCATCCCGTCACACCATCTGACCAGGCCGCGTAATTCGGTGACCTTAGGGTGCGTGTCCGGCGCATCATCCGGGAGGGGTAAACCGGAGGGGTTAAAGAGTTTCACCTCCGCGCCCATCGCCGTCAGCAGGCGACCGGCTTCCTCCGCGGCAAAGCGGCTGTAGGAGCGTTCCCTTACTGAGCCATACAGGATCAGAATCCGTGGCGGCTCCTGCAGGTGCAGGCGTTCGGCAATGTGTTGATCAAAGCATTCAGTATTCAGGGCAGGAAATTGTTCCATTTGTCTCCTCCGGAGAGAACAGATGATTTCAAAATTAATACATATGATTTAACATATGTGTATTCTAAAGGGAACGGAGTGAAAAATGCTACAACCTGTTCAGCTTTTCAAAATCCTGTCGGATGAAACCCGGCTCGCCATCGTCATGCTTCTCCGGGAGTCCGGAGAACTGTGCGTCTGCGATATCTGTGCGGCCACCTCCGAATCGCAGCCCAAAATATCGCGACATATGGCTATCCTGCGCGAGGCCGGGCTGGTACTTGACCGTCGGGAAGGCAAATGGATCCACTATCGTCTGTCACCCCACATACCGGCATGGGCAGCAGAGACAATCATGACGTCCTGGCAGTGTATGCGGGAGGATGTGCGTGAATGGCTGGATAAATCAGCCTGCACCTCCTGCTGAGAAAGAAAAACACATTTACATAATCATATATAACGGAGTCTAAGATGCTTTTGGCAGGGAGTATATTTTTGCTGACGCTGGTATTGGTGATCTGGCAACCCAGAGGCCTGAGTATTGGCTGGAGCGCGAGTATCGGGGCTGTGCTGGCGCTGGGAACCGGTGTCATCCATATCGCTGATATTCCCGTTGTCTGGAATATCGTCTGGAACGCGACAGCGGCATTTATTGCGGTCATCATCATCAGCCTGCTGCTCGATGAGTCCGGCTTCTTTGAATGGGCCGCACTGCACGTCTCCCGCTGGGGTAACGGACGTGGCCGCTTGCTGTTCACCTGGATAGTCTTGCTCGGTGCCGCTGTCGCTGCGTTGTTTGCCAATGATGGCGCCGCGCTGATCCTGACGCCGATTGTGATTGCGATGCTGCTCGCACTGGGGTTCAGCCAGGGCACGACACTGGCCTTTGTCATGGCTGCAGGATTTATTGCAGATACGGCCAGCCTGCCACTCATTGTTTCTAACCTGGTTAATATCGTCTCGGCGGACTTCTTCGGTCTGGGCTTTACGCAGTACGCCTCCGTTATGATCCCCGTGGATGCGGCAGCGATTGCGGCCACGCTGATCATGCTGCATCTCTTCTTCCGCAGGGATATTCCGGCAACGTATGACGTTTCGCTGCTGAAGACGCCTGCCAGTGCGATCAAGGATCCGGCAACCTTCAGGGCGGGCTGGATTGTCCTGTTATTGCTGCTTGTCGGTTTCTTTGTTCTGGAACCGCTGGGGATCCCGGTCAGTGCGATAGCGGCGGCTGGCGCAGCAGTGCTGTTTGTGGTGGCGAAAAGAGGCCATGCCATCAACACCGGGAAAGTCCTGCGCGGTGCGCCATGGCAGATCGTTATTTTCTCGCTGGGCATGTACCTCGTGGTCTATGGCCTGCGCAATGCAGGGCTCACGGAGTACCTGTCTGGCGTGCTGAATCTGCTGGAAGACAAGGGGTTATGGGCAGCGACGTTCGGCACCGGCTTCCTGACGGCATTTCTCTCATCAGTGATGAACAATATGCCGACGGTACTGATTGGCGCGCTGTCGATTGACGGGAGTACGGCGACCGGCGTCGTCAAAGAGGCAATGATTTATGCCAATGTGATTGGCTGCGATTTAGGCCCGAAAATCACCCCGATTGGCAGTCTGGCAACCCTGCTGTGGCTGCATGTGCTTGCCCAGAAAAATATAAAGATTACCTGGGGATATTACTTCCGTACCGGCATTGTTATGACTGTGCCGGTGCTGTTTGTCACTCTGGCCGCGCTGGCGTGGCGGCTCTCTGTCACTTTGTAATGAGATACTGATATGAGCAACATTACCATCTATCACAACCCGGCCTGTGGCACCTCACGCAACACGCTGGAGATGATCCGTAACAGCGGCAACGAACCAACGATAATTTATTATCTCGATACGCCCCCGACCCACGATGAGCTTATTAAACTTATTTCAGATATAGGAATTACGGTACGTGCATTGCTGCGTAAGAATGTTGAGCCTTATGAGCAACTGGGACTTGCAGATGACAGGTTTACCGATGAGCAACTGATAGAATTAATGCTGCAGCATCCAATTCTTATCAACCGGCCAATTGTTGTCACACCTGTAGGAACCCGCCTGTGCAGACCTTCAGAGGTGGTACTGGAAATTATTCCGGAACCTCAGCAGGGTGCATTCACGAAAGAAGATGGCGAAAAGGTTATTGATGAGGCAGGGAAGCGGGTGAAGTAATAAGCAACGAGATGGATAATTCGATTGCGGAACACGTTATTTAGCTTTAACAGCAAACAAAAAAGAGCCCATGTATTCCATGGACTCTTTCTGAGATGCCTCGATTATTCTGTCCAACTTTTGGGGGTCAGTACACCCACGAGGCCACCTGTATGCTTAGACAACATCAGGATAGCCTCTTAGATGCCGCGAGGCAAGGAGAAGAAGGCCTGTGTTAACACCAAGCTGTAATGTCCCCTTTGAACCATTCTAGAATGTCCCCAGACAATTCTCTGGGGGATTTTTCATGATCAAAGAGACTGTTACGATGAGTCATAAGGAACTCGACCGACTTCACATTATTCAGGAGTCACTTAATCGCCATATTACTCAGGAACAAGCTGCGGCACGCATTGGCATTTCTATTCGGCAGGTTAAACGTCTGGTGCAACGGTATAGAAATGAAGGGCCTTCTGGTCTAGTTTCCCGCCGACGTGGAAAGCGTCCCAATAATTCCTTTTCTACCGAATTCAGAGCAACAGTAATTTCACTCCTCAAAGGCCGCTACGCTGATTTTGGACCTACGCTTGCGTGCGAAAAATTGCGCGAGATACACGGCTTGTGTTTATCCATTGAAACTCTCAGGAAGTGGATGGTAGAGGAGGGCATATGGCGCGAACGTCGTCGTAAGTTTGCCCGAATTTATCAGCGCCGGATGCGGCGCCCATCCTACGGTGAACTCATCCAGATTGATGGCTCGCCTCATGACTGGTTTGAAGGTCGGGGCCCCAAATGCACACTGATAGTCTTTATCGATGATGCTACCAGCGCTCTGATGGCGCTACGATTCGCTCCTGCAGAAACAACCCGGGCTTACATGGAAACCCTCCGGGGTTACCTTAATGATCATGGCGTACCACTGGCTCTCTATTCTGACAGACACAGTATATTCAGAGTAAATAACCCGGAGCGGGAAGGAGAGTTGACTCAGTTCACACGTGCGATAAAGACACTGGGCATCGAGCCAATCCATGCCAACAGCCCGCAGGCAAAAGGGCGGGTAGAGCGTGCCAATCAGACACTGCAGGACAGGCTGGTCAAAGAAATGCGGCTTCAGGGTATCAGTGATATTGAAACAGCAAACGCATGGTTGCCGACCTTTATTGAAGCCTATAACAACCGGTTTGCTACGCCGCCTCGTATTGCTGATAACGCCCATCTTGATGTACACCATTCTGAAGAGGAACTGGGTTATATCTTCAGCCTCCAGGCGAAGCGCGTTCTCTCCAAAAATCTCACTTTCCAGTACAAAAGCAGTGCGTTTCAGATTCGCAGTGAAGGCCGGGGATATCGACTTCGGCATTCGGTTGTCACGGTATGCGAAAGCTTTAACGGTGAAATTAAGGTTCTGTATGATGGGAAAGCGTTGGGATGGGAAAAATATGTTGATGGCCCGGAGCCTATACCACTGGATGATGAAAAAAGTGTCCATGAACGTGTGGATAATGCCCGTTTTGATTTACGCTCAAAATTCTACGTAAAACCTAAAGCTGACCATCCTTGGCTCACGCGCCGCACGCAAAGTAATCAGCAAGTGAAGCCCCCTAAATTACCCAGAAAGAAGACTGATCCCGATAAAATGGACTGAAACCAGGCGTTATTCAGTTGAGTGCATATCCAGTCATAGGATAGATTCTTACGTAGCGTTTCTGGCGTGCATTTTCGGGTGGTTTGTTACTGTTTTTAACGGGGACACGTCAGAAACGCGCTCAGGCCGTCTGAGCGGTACGCGTAAATGCGACGTTATGGTAAATAGTCTGAACTAATGTCAGCGAAGAGCGGACGTTGGTAGATTACAATTAACAGCTGTCGGGTCACGAGATGTTTTTTTTGATTGTTACTCAAATACAATTCTCTCCGAAGACTGAGGATACATCGACCATTTATCATAATTGCTGTGGCAGAAAGGAATGTTTTTCTGCCACATACGGGGTCAGTTTACTTTTGGAAAGTCCACCACGGTGTCATTCACACGGTTGACCATATTCGTAAACAGAATCGCACTGACTGCACTGATGACTTCTACTACCTGTCGATCGCTAAAGCCTGCTGCCAGAAAACGACTGACGGTTTCTTCTGGTAAGGTGTTGCGGGTCGTCACCAGAGTTTTTACAAATTTGACCAATGCATCAATATGCGGATCTTCCGGGAACTCTCCCCGGCGTAATGCCTTAATTTGCTCAACGCTGTAACCTGCCATTTTCCCGGTTAACGTATGCGCCGCCAGACAGTAATCACATCCTGACACTTCACTGACCACAAGGTTAACGGCTTCAATTTCCTGTTTATTCAGCTGGCTTTTCGCCAGCGTGGCGTTGTGTGACAATGCCTGACCCAGAATGTCGGGGGCGATCCCGATGGTCTGGTAGGCATTCGGGACTTTACCCATCGCTCGTTTAATGGCGCTGAAGAGATCTGCAGTCTTGCCAGTAGCATTTTCAGGTTGTACGGAAGTTAAACGGCTCATCATTTTTTCCTTTCAGTTTAGGGTTTCGCCGTATCGGCCATGAGCACATAATAGGGCTTACCAGGCAGGCAGGTAGGCCGTATCGTCTCGATTATTTGTCTTATCGTCTCAGGAGCCAGAGTGGACAACCTCAGTCGTTTGCTTTCCTTATTTACTCCAGCATGTAGCGTTAATCTTCACTGCCGTTTTGCCGGGCGCTGGGATGTCGACCACCCGCAACAAGCCGCCGGTATTGTGCCCTGGCATGTCATTCTTCGTGGCGAAACGCGGCTCATTGTTGAAGGAAAGACGTTCGATGTGCGCGCCGGTGATATCATTCTGTTCCCGCACGGATCCCCGCATTTATTGCAAAGCCTGGTGGACTGGGGGCAGGTTGTTCCTGCTCAGGTCAACAATAATGGCATTGTCACTGATGTGTGGACGGAAGGACCGGGGCCTGCGGTTGAGGTATTGTGTGGAGAGTTTCATTTCGGGCCGGGTTATCGCTGGATGTTCGCCGATGAAACGGTACTGATCCATCTCCGTGCCGATGAGCAACACGATTGCCCTGAGCTGGAAACGCTGCTGGTAATGCTGGTACGCGAAAGTCTGGGTGGTTTACCGGGCGGTGCGAGTATCGTTAAGGGGCTGGCAGATACGTTGCTCGCGCTAATCCTGCGTATTTTGCTGTCGCTGCACGAGCCTCCTGCGGGTGTTTTACGGCTACTGAGCGACAAACGTCTTGCTCCTGCCGTTCTGGCCGTTATCGCTGATCCTGCATTGCCATGGACGATGGAGTCGATGGCGCAACGCTGTTTTCTCTCACGCGCCACCTTCGCCCGCCACTTTTCACACAGCTATCATCAGACGCCCCAAGTCTGGCTCAACCAGTTACGTATGGTGTTAGCGGCAAGACTGCTTTCAGAAGAGAAAAATCTGACAGCAGAGAGAGTGGCTGAACAGTGTGGTTTTTTGTCTCTGTCGTCTTTTTCTAAAGCGTTCAAAAAAACCTATGGCATAACGCCTGCTCTGCACCGTAAACGTGGGTAGAGTGAACCATGCCGTAAATTAACGCCCTGCGCGAAGCGACTGAGGTGGAATGCCATACCCGCGAATAAACACCTCCCGCATATGTCGTCTGTCGCGAAAACCGGACTCGCGGGCAATGGCATCCAGTGATAGGCGGCTTTGTTCAATCATTAATCTGGCAGCCTCAAGTCGGAGTCCTTCAATGGCTTTTGCCGGAGATTTACCCGTCTCCTGACGAAAAAGGCGGCTAAGTTGGCGGGCACTGATATGTACCGCATCTGCCAGCAGTTCCACCGTCAGTGTTTTGTGCAGATTATTACGGGCATATTCCAGCGCAGTTTGCAGACGGTCTGAGCGGGGTGCCAGGGCAAGAATTTCTGAATGCTGCGTCTGACCGCCGGAACGGCGCTGGTTCATTACCAGACGATGTGCCACAGTACGGGCAATGTCTGCGCCGAGATCTTTCTCCACCATGCCGAGTGCCATATCCAGCCCGGCTGTCATGCCAGCCGATGTCCAGATAGTGTCATCAATAATAAAAATACGATCATCTTCAAGCTGAATAGTGGGATGTCGCGAAGCCAGGCTGTGTGAGTGTGCCCAGTGCGTAGTGGCGCGTTTTTGCTCCAGCAGCCCGGCCTGTGCCAGTACAAATGCCCCGGTGCAGATCCCGGCAATCCGGCGCGTCTGGCGGGCGGTGGCTTGCAGAAAGTGAATGACACCCGGGCTAGCCGGTTCATCCACTGGCGATAATACGCCCGCCACCAGCCAGGTATCCACCTGCGTTTCCTCGCTCAATTTTGCCGAGTCTACACCAATACCCGAAGAAGAACGTACAGTCCCACCGTGTTCGGAGTAGACCTCGGGTTGATAAAACGGACTTTCAGTCACCAGATTGGCAAACTCAAATACCGTCAGCGTAGACAGCGCCAGCATCTGGAAATGGTCGGCAATGATGAGTCCTAAACGGTGCATCTCAACTCCTTTATGACAGGTGAACCGCCTGATATTTCGCAGAACGTGCTCGTAACCATTCAGACGTCCACAGACTGGCCAGTGCCAGCAGCAGGAACAGGACTGAGCTTATCATTACTCCGTAAAACCCCGACAGCGGATAAAGCCATGATGCCACCGCCGACCCAAAACCAATACCGCAGAACATAAAGGCGCTGGTTAACGCCAGCGAAATTCCACGCGTTTCCGCGGTCGAGATCTCCACAATACGTCGCTGTTGAGTGGGCCATAACAGGTCAGTGGAGAAGGCCCAGACCACCAGCAGGATATACAACAATGACAACTGAGCAGGTAGCAGAATAATAATCAGCATATCCGCAACCAGTAAGGTCAGACCGGCAACCAGTAATTGCTCTGCACTGTAGTGGCGTGCGGCGCGAGTAACAAAAAGATTCCCCACAATACCCGCAATGCCGATAACAGCCAGCGCTATCGATACGGAAGATATATCCCCCTGCCAGCGATCTCGGATAATCGGAGAGATAAAGGCATACATATCGTATACACCGGAGGTGATAAAAAAGACCACCAGAAAGGCTGTCAGCGTTTTCCCCTCTGTAAGTACCCGGGCGACCTGCCGCAAATGAATATCGGCACCTTTGACCTCGTTCGGAACCAGAATCCACACTCCCGCCGCCGTCACCAGGCTGACCAGTGTGACAAGCATGAACAGCAAGCGAGCCCCCCAGGCGCTGGCTACCCATGTCGCAAGCGGAATACCGACCATGCTGGCCATCGACACCCCGAGCAGAATAGTGGCAATGGCACTGCCACGCTCTTTCGGCGCGACCAGCTCAGCGCCGAGCGCGACCAGAACTGGGCCTATCAACGATGCCCCCAGCCCCATCACAATCCGCGAAGCCACCAGCAGCTTGTAGTCTGGAGCAATGGCAAATATAAAGGCCCCGAGCCCAAATACCAGCATGCCTGCCAGCACCTGTGTTCTGCGCATCAGCTTGCCGAACAGTACCTGCGCCAGCGGTGCGCCCAGCGCAAATGTCAGACCAAAAATAGAGAGCAGGCGGGCACTTTGTGCATCGCTTATCCCCCACTCCTGAGAAATCGAACCCAGGCTGCCCGCCACGGAAAGTGAACCCGTCGCCTGAATAAAATACGCCAGACTTAGCGCCCATAACGCGCGCCTTTGAGATGTTGTCAGATGATTTTGCATCATAAACTCCAGGGATGGGGCAGTTACCTGCCCCTGAGTCGGTCAGGCAACCTGAATGGGGTTATCTACCATTGACTGATTAAACGCGTTCACCATCTCGTGTTCGTTCACACCCGGATTCGCACGTGCAGGGAGCACACTATCTACAATCACTTCAATGGAATCTGTCGCCAGTTTGTCAAAAGTTTGCTGGATAAAATCAGCTACCGGCATCGCACGGGAATCACCGCTTTTGTAGATCAAATCGGTATCGACCCAAGGCGGTGAAATCTCGATCACATTCACACCGGCATCGCGCAGTAAAAAACGCTGCGACAGGGTATAAGAATGAATCGCTGCTTTGGTTGCTGAGTAGAGTGCATTCGTCACCAAGGGTAAAAAAGCCAGAATCGAACTGTTGTTGATCAATACCGCATCCGGTTGTTGTTTCAGGTGCTCAACAAAGGCTGAACTGACCCGAACAGTGCCCAACAGGTTCGTGTCCAGTAAGGTGGTGGCCATATCGTCATCCAGTTCGGCAGCTGGATTATCGAAGGGCATAATGCCAGCGTTATTGATCACCACATTCAGGGCCGGATAGCGGGAGAGCACCTCTTTCGCCGCCGATTTAATGCTGGATACATCGGTGACATCCAGTACCACGGAATCCATTCCCGGATTGGCGGACGTAACCGTGTCAAGAAGAGCTTTACGACGGCCTGAAATGATCACCTGATTACCCATTTGATGAAATTTTTCTGCCATCTCGCGGCCAATACCCGACGTGCCGCCAGTGATAAAAATAGTGTTGCTTGTCAGTTTCATACGGTTATTCCTGTTGGCTAAATACAAGGCTAGTGAGTAAGTCCGGCACGATAACGGCCGGCGGGTACATTGCTGGAGAGGTGCGGGATCATAGCCTGGCGACTACTTTCCATCGCCTGCCAGTAAGCTTCGTTATGCAGTGACGGGATGGTGACAAATTCCCCGTTAAGAAAACCCGTAAGCGCCGCGTCCACCAGATCGTAAGCGCTCATTACTATTGACTTATCGAGTTGGTCAAGGGGTAAACCACCGTTATCCCAGAACGGCGTTGCTGTCGCGCCCGGCAGCACGGCCTGAAAATGGATGCCCTTTTCAGAGAGTTCATGATGCAGTGACTGAGTGAATGCCAGAACAAAGGCTTTTGTGCCGCCGTACACGCCGTTAAGCAGTTCCGGCGCAAGGCTGACAATCGATGAGATATTGATGATGGCACCCACACCTCGCGCGACAAATCCGGGAACCACGCTGTAAGTCAGACGGGTCAGAGCAACGACATTGAGATTAATCATCGCCTGCATTTGATCGACATCGCTCGACAACAACGGCGTATGAGTTCCGACACCGGCATTGTTCACCAGGAGAGTAATGCTGGCATCGGCACGCAGTTTTTTCTCCAGAGCAGCAAGCTGTTGGGCATCACCCAGATCGGTTGCCAGCACTTCCACATTGCGGGCGGTGTCAGCAGTGATGTGACTCGCCATCTGATTTAGGCGGTTATGATTACGGGCGATAATGGTAAGGTCGTATCCCATGCGCGCCAGTCGACTGGCGTAAACGGCACCGATGCCGGTGGATGCACCAGTGATTACGGCAGTGCCTTTACCCGGTTGTGTTGCGACACTCATTGCAGACTCCTTTCGATCACCATTGATTCGATGAGAGAATCATAAGTGAGAAAGAAATGTCGTAAATGACAATTATGGTAGTTATTTAGGACATTGCGTATTTCTGTTCAAGTAACGGGCAGGAGAGAAAGTAACTATCGGGCTGCGGTTTCATTTCAGACACATAAGACTACTTACGGTGTGTAGTAATGTCCGCTCCTGGCACGGAGCGGACCAGCTAACTGAGCTGAAGGTCCGCTGTGAGCGAGAAGCGGAAGTTAGGGATCCATGTTTACATCGATGTGTTCTGAATCATATGGAACAGATCACCTGACGTTCTTGTTTTTCGGTTAGTGTGATTTATTTCTCTAAATATTCAATACGATAGCTGTATGCAAATCTATAAATAGCAATTGGTTTAATTTATGTTGTATTTCAGTTTGTAGAATAGAGACTAACCAAATACATAAGGATTGTTCTTTACATGAAAACATTAGTAATTGCCACCACCATTTTAATTGGTACTTTTCTAAGCGGTTGCTCTGTGCAAAATGATAAAACACAGTTTCAAGGCCTGGGTCTGACATATCAGTCCGATGTCAAAAAACTGGATAATGGGAACTACCTCACTGAGGTAGAAGCTGCTCCTGCTGCAGGTCGTATACGAGGCGCTATTGGCACTGCAACAAAAAAGGCTTCTGATTTCTGTAGGGTACAAAATAAATCTATGAAAGAAGTCAGAACTGATATTGATACACACTTACTTGTTAATGGCGTTGCTCGCCTGACGTTTAAATGCGTTTAAATATTCCTACGGTTTATGATTTTTCATAAAACTAAGGTGGCTGTTGTGAAATATGTTCTCTCTGCGCATATTCTTACGGCCACTAGGTGATAATATAGTTATCCCCTAAAAACGTCCCTTTCCCTGTTGGAGATATTCCGATATTCACCTATTTATACCAATACCTCCATTCTTCATTAAGGGCTAAGGAGCGGTTTGCTTGAGCTAGTAGTAACGTCCGTTCCTGGCACTAAGCGGACTGTGATCACACTTCTGACGTCTCGTTTTCTGACTTCCTTCGTGGCTTGCCCTAAGCATGTTGTAGTGCGATACTTGTAATGACATTTGTATTTACAAGAGGTGTGAGACATGGGTAGCATCAACCTGCGTATTGACGATGAACTTAAAGCGCGTTCTTACGCTGCGCTTGAAAAAATGGGTGTAACTCCCTCTGAGGCACTTCGCCTCATGCTTGAATATATTGCTGACAATGAACGTTTGCCGTTCAAACAGACACTCCTGAGTGATGAGGATGCTGAGCTCGTGGAGATCGTGAAAGAACGACTTCGCAATCCTAAGCTAGTACGTGTGACGCTGGATGAGCTCTGATGGCATATTTTCTGGATTTTGACGAGCGTGCACTAAAGGAATGGCGAAAGCTGGGCTCGACGGTACGTGAACAGCTAAAAAATAAGTTGGCTGAAGTGCTTGAGTCACCCCGAATTGATGCGAACAAGCTTCGGGGTATGCATGACTGTTACAAAATTAAGCTCCGGTCTTCAGGCTATCGTCTTGTATATCAGGTCATAGACGAGAAGGTTGTCGTCTTTGTGATTTCTGTCGGGAAAAGAGAGCGCTCGGAAGTTTATAGCGAGGCGGTCAAACGCATTCTCTGAAATAAAGCAGGACATCTCTGTTTCGCAGTAAAGGTGCCATTTCTGCTTTGCGTTGACAGGAGAAGAAGGCCATGAAACTGCCGCGAAACACCCTGCTCTGGTGCGTATTAATAGTGTGTCTCACACTGCTGATATTCACTTACCTGACACGGAAATCGCTCTGCGAAATCCGGTACAGGGACACGGACAGGGAGGTGGCAGCTTTTATGGCTTACGAATCCGCTAAGTAGCTAACCCCGGCGGGGGGAAACCCCCGCCATTCAGGGGCTGAGACTGTGTGGACATGCCTGAAGCGCCTTTATGAAGGGGTTGCCGGTTCGCCGGTAGCCCCTTTTTCCTTCCCGATGCGACCGCACGCCTGAACTTCCGGGAAGGGCTGTTCCCCTGCGGGGAACGGGGGAAGGGGGACGCGCCTTCGGCACCGTCCCTCTGCTCCCTCCGCCTTGCCCTCTCTCCTGCCTGATTTTGCTTAAGTCAGAGCACCACGAGTTACCTGCCTGTATCTGGCTTCAGCCTGGTTTTCCCTGTGTTCTTCATCCCGGGCATCATATCCGTCGTCCTGCTGGTTAACTTCCTCAGCTGCAGCTCCGTGGCCATAACCCGAAAACAGGGCAGGGCGATGGCCCCCTTCGGCTCCCGGCCAGCGCTGCTGTCCGGTCGTCGAGCCCCACTCCGCCAGGGCGGCTGCTGCGCACCCGCCGGGCTCCGCCGAATCCCTGCGGGTTTCGGGCTGACGCTAGGGTCTGATGGCGAAGGTCAAAGGCTGCGGCTTCTCCGGCCGTGCCGTCCGGAACGCCTTCACCGCGCCGGCTGATGCCGTCGCTTTAATGGCGCCACGCCGTTCCGACGTGTCGGGTGTGTGCATCCTGTTCCCCCGGTGAAGCCATCCCCCGTGTGTCCTCACGCGGAGGGCTGCTTGTAGCACCGTCGGGTCGTCATCCAAGGGGTGAAATGCACTCCGCCAAAACTTTTTGCGTGCCGCAAAAACTTTCGTCTCCGCCCCTTTCCTTCCTCCCTTCGCCGTTGCTCCTTTGCCCTTTGCCGCGAGAGAACTCACCAGGGAGATGGACAACCATCACCACAGGAGAAAACCAGGATGCACACACGAAACGTCAACGTCAAAACCGCCGCTCAAGAATCTTCCAGGAAGATGGGGGGGAAAACCGTGTCGTACACGATCCTCGTCGCTGAGACGAAAAAAAACTCTGAGGAGGAATCGGACGTTCTGGAGTTCAGCAGCCTTGCAGAGCTGAAGAAACTGCGCAGACGCTGCCCCGAAACAATGCGCTGCACCTATTTCTACGCCCTCAGCAGCGGCGTCGATAAACAGTTCCGCCATATCCATGTGGCTGAAGCTGACCACTTCAAACAGTTTGTGCGCCTGATCGAGCGCGAAGGTATCGACATTTAAATCCGGTTCACTCCGTGCGGCAGCCGCCGCCCGGAACCTCATCAGACAGGAGCCAGAAACATGAGCGTTAACACCCCGACCGCAAAGGCCTGTTCCGGAAATGGGCATATGTCAGGCCCGGAGCCTAAAACAGCCTCTCTAATTGCGATTTATGGCAATGAGGCGAGCTATTCATGGAACGTTCTGGAGGATCTGAAAGCTGCAGGTGCTTCTTATACCCGCAGAAACATTATCGCCGATATGTTCCGCCGTCTGGGCGTTCAGTAACCCGGACTTACCTTCGACCCGATGCGGTGCTGTATAGCAGCTACCGCCCGGAACTAAATCAAACAGGAGCCTGAAAGATGAACGTTAACCCCCCGACCGCTGCACCAGTGGCCTTTTTCGTTCCGTCTCATAACGCCGTTTATGACCGCGCAACACAACTGGACGGGCAGTGGGTGACTCAACGTGAAGCTAAAACGCTGGAATCCCTTCGCCGTCTCTATCCGGATGCGGAGCTGATCCCCGCGACTCTGGTACAGGAAAAGCAGAATGACGGCTATCGCCGTCCCTGGGTGGAAATCACCGAGGCCCGCTATATCGACCAGCTGGAAACGTTGCCGCCAGTGGACTGGTGCAGGGGGTATGGCGGGGAGTCGTTCAAATCGATGGAGTTTACGGGCGGGGATGTGACCGCGATTTTTGTCCGGTATGGCGCGCGTTTCTTTGAGTGCCATGACCTGCACACCCGCCATCACCGGGAGCTGATTGGCGACGTGATCGCCCGTTTCTGTCTCGATGCGCCGCTGAATTCCGCGCATTAAAAAAGCAGGGTAGCCGCAGCAACGGTGAACCGGCAATCACAACCAAAGTAAGGAGATTGATCGTGAAATTTGACCCGCAAACTGTCGCACAGGTGAAGGCATTTGTAAATGCCCTCCGCGCCGGAAAACGCGCTCGCGTACCCGCGCTGCGCTTCTCACAGTGGCAGCCGTTCCTGTCCGTGGTAAATGCCGAAACGGGCTACGCCACCGATGCTGACTGTGGTCTGGCTGTCAGCGTCTACCCGGCGCTTGGACTGGCTTAACAGGAGACGGCCGCCTGCGGGCGGCCGATAAGGAGAAACCATGTCACAACTGAGTTTTGAATCCCTGTTCCTGGCAGACCAGATTGATCCGCAGCCGCAGGGTTCTGCGCCTGCCCGGATGCTGTCGCCAGCTGAGGCGCGTAAAGAGTTCGCCAGTGTCTTCCGTCAGACGGCGAAAAATATGCGCCGTTCCGAAGTGTTCCGCGACTTCATCACCCTGGCAGCCAGCGAGCTGGATATGGCCCGTATTCGCTCGCCGGAGAACATCGAAAACAGCCGCCGCATCTGCGAACGGTATCAGCCGGACGATCTGGACGCCATGAAGCAGCTGTTCTGCCTGTTGGTGGAGGGGCTGGCGGGTGAAATTCATGATTTCCTCGGCGCTCTGTATATGGAGCAGGAGCTGGGCGCGGACGAAATGGGGCAGTATTTCTCCCCGTCCTGCATCTCCCGCCTGATGGCCGGACTACTCATGCCCGGCGCTCAGGAGACGATAAAGCGTGAGGGGTGGATAACGCTCGATGAGCCAGCCTGTGGTAGCGCCGGAATGGTCATTGCCTTTGCATACTGGATGGCTGAAGCGGGATATAACCCTTCAGAACAGCTGTATGCCACCTGCACTGACATCGATCCAATGGTGGCAGATAGCGGTGCATCACCGGCTGTTTTAATCTGCCAGTCACAGCTCACGCTCAGAACGGCCAGCGTTTCATCGTCGGTATCGACTGACTGTGTGGCGGTGATTTGCGTCGTTCCTTTCCGTGAATGGACTAACGATTTCGCCAGATGATCGATGCCGTTCTTGCCGGTAACGTAATGGCTGCTCATTCCCCGCCCTCCCCGATAACGCGGTAGCTCTCATCCCAGTGGGATTTGTTTTTCACGAACTCAACCACAGCCGGCTGATGAAAGTTGTCGTCCGTGTCCACCCAGGGGGCAATCCACAGGCGCTGCGTGGCGTCAGGAATACGCTGAACCGGAACGCGGCCCGCCGTGTTAACCGGCACGGGGGTCGCATGACTCGGCGTGGCCAGCGGCGTGACCAGTGAGCCGGATGTTTTCGCGGGCGCAGTGGTCAGAGGCCTGGCGGCGGTGGTTCCGGTTGCTGCGACGGAGACAGGACGGAACGGATTCACGACCGGTGCCGAATTGCGCAGTGCCGGCAGGGTTTCACCCGCAGGCTTTTTTGCGGTTTTCTCTGCCGTCAGGTCATCCAGACTTTTACCCTGAGCGGCCAGCTTGTTGGCCTCACCGGTGGTCAGGCACTGGTCGGTCGCGGTCTTGTTGCAGTCGAAATCAGAATTGAGACCGGCGCAGCCGGTCAGTGCGCTGCACAGCAGTGCAGCACCCAGTAGTTTTTTCATGGGGTAACTCCGGTTTTAATTTAAGGGGTATTCAGGGAGGGGTAATACTCAATTTCAATTATTTGCAGTTGCACTGAATCACAGTGAAAACCAACTGCACAGCAAGGCTGCCAAACACGCCGGCATAAAATAAATCCAGCGTCAGAAAGTTCAGGTTCATCTGGATAAAGCCATAAATACTCGCCACTATCAGCATTCCGCCCCACGGAACGACTGAACCATACATAAGAAACCTACCATCGAGTTTGTTAAAGGCTGAGTCGCTAAAGCATACGAGGAACAAGCTTAAGAGCAGACACACTCGCCAGGAGAACTGGGGGAGAAGGCCATTACGGTGCCGGTGCTCGATAAAATCACCCACACCCGTCATGAGTTCAATAAAACCGATGCCTGGGAAGCCGGGATGGTGGTTAAACGCGGCGATCGTTACCAGGACGTGCTGGCCGTTGACCGCAACGGCAGTACGGTCACGGTACGCGATGAGGAGGGGAAGATTGGACTGTATTCCCTGAAGGAACTCATCACCGGCGACGTGCAGCTGTTTCGCCGCAGCGAGAGGGAAGTCCGTGCCGGCGATCTGCTGAAGTTCACGGCGACAGACAAGGAGCAGGGACAGATGGCCAGCCAGCGCTATACGGTCGAGTCGGTCAGCGAAACGGGCAATATTCGTCTGAAGGGGGAAAACGGCCGCATTACCATCAATCCTCAGGCGGTCAGGGCGCAGCAGCATATTGACTACGGCTGGGCCGTCACCGGGTACGGTGCTCAGGGGGCCAGTAGCGACTATGTCATTGCGCTTGAGGGCACGGAAGGCGGGCGTAAGGCACTTGCCTCCCGTCGCGCCTTCTACATCTCGGCCTCGCGCGTGAAAGAGCACGTCCAGATTTATACCGACGGGAAGGCGGACTGGGTTAAGGCGGTAAAAACGCCGGAGCGGGATATCAAAACGGCGCACGATGCGCTGGCGCCAGAAACGCAGCGTAAACAGGCGAAAGCCATCTGGGCAATGGGACAGCCGGTGAATAAAACGGCCATGGGCCGCGCCTGGGTGCGCCATCAGGGCATGCAGGACGCGTCACTGACGGCAAAAATCATCCCGGCCACCCGGCGCTTTCCCGAACCGGCGCTGGCGCTGCCGGTGTATGACAACAACGGCCGGAGTGCGGGCCTGGCTCTGGTTTCCCTGGTTGCCAGCCCGGAAGGGCGGATGACACAGGGGGAGACCCGGATGGTCATGACAGAACGTGCCCGTGGTGCGGTACTGCAGCGAAGCCAGTCAGGCAACACGATTGTGGCCAGTGACCTGGCGGCCGCGCTTGATGCAGTACGACATCACCCGAAGGATGGTGTGGTCTGGCAGACCGGCGATGAGCCACCATCAGCACATCTGCTGAAAGTCAGCGGAGGTATCGTTACGGAGGCCGCATCAGAACACAAACTGATCCGTGACCAGGAGGAAACCACACGACAGACGGAAAAAGACATGCTTAACAAAGCCGTTAAAGCGGAAAAAGAAAAGAGTGAGACTCAGGAGCGTATTGTTGTGCCGGTGGAGGACGCGGTGCGTATTACGCCCGGGATGCTTGAGGTTGACGACCGGAATGAGCCAACGATTCCTGCCGGAAAAGTGCTCATTCAGGTTGCCAGCTCGGACAGCGTTAGCCACGATGAGATTGGCCGTCATATCAGGGCAGAAAAGGAACCATTGGCCAGCAAAGTTGCTTCGGAACGTGCGGGAGTCAGCCGCATTGTGAATGAGCTGGCCAATACCGAGCGGGATATTATCCGGCAACCCGAAAATAGCGAGCGCGGCCGCATGCCGGAGCGAGAAGAACAGACCCTCACCCGTACCATTCAGAAAGAACGTTAATCTCCCTTTTAACCATGAGACTCAGACGATGAAAGTACACAAATTAGCTGCATTAATAGTTACAACATACATAGGCTTTATTGCAACGGCACACGCTTCGGCCCCGCAGCTAGTCTTCAGCCCGGAGCAGGAGGCCCGTATCGGGGAAATCGCAGCAGACTACCTGGTGTCCCACCCGGAGATACTGGTAACGGTCAGTCATAAGCTGCAGGAACAGCAGGAGGCACGTAAGCAGAAGATGTTTGCACTCAGCGTGATGGAGAATCAGGCGAACCTTCTGCATGATCCGGACACACCGGTTTACGGTCCTGATAATGCAAAGGTCGCGGTGATTGAATTCTTTGATTACCAGTGCGTGTTCTGCAGCCGCTTCGCGCCGGAGCTGGAGAAGGTCATGAAAGCGCAGCCGGACGTCCGCTACCTCTTTAAGGAGTGGCCAATTTTTGGTGGTCGCTGGGAAGCCTCACTTCAGGCAGCGCAGCAGGGGCTGACGGTCTGGCAAAAGAAAGGGCCGCAGGCCTATGTCACCTATCACAATGCCATCTACGCCACCGGCCATAATGAAGGCAAGCTGACGGCGGAGGATATTCACGGGGCAGCGTCAAAGGCGGGGCTGACCACTCCAGCTCCTGGCGACCATACCGCGTCCCTTGAGAAAAATAGTAACCTGGCAGAGGCGCTGGGACTCACCGGAACGCCGGGGATCATCGTCATGCCCGTTAGCGGAGCCACTCCTGACACCATCACGGTCTTCCCGGAAGCCGTTACCGCTGAAAAACTCCAGGCTGCAATCCGGAAAGCCACCAGGGTGAAATGATCCTCAGTCCGAAGAACGTCTCCCGCCAGAGACTGTTTTTCATGTTCCGCGCGTAAATGCCATCTTCCTGTTCCGTTCTCCTGCGCTTCCTCGATCAGACCTGCCGGCCTGATACTGCGGCGAGCGCTGCCGGTTAAACGTCCCTTCAGGACAATTAGCACGCAAACAATGAACGCTAATCTGGCCTGACATCTGGAAATATTGCCAGCGAGAAGGTAGTATTCGGATCGTCAGCGATCGTCTTGTGGTGGGACAGATTGTTGATTCAGATTACTTTTGTGACCTAACTCAAACTGACGGTTTGACTGCTTTGTGGTGAGGCAGGCGGGTGGCAGAAGATGGTTTTACGGAAGAAATGCGGACTTCCGGAAACAGACAGGGACAGGACGTGTCCAGTAAAACGTTCAGGAGCAGGTGACGGGATTTCCCGGAGCCTGAATGCACAAACCCCCCGATATCTGCTACGAACTTGGCGGAACGTCAGATATCAGGGGGTCCAAAAGCAGGCGCGTTGCCTGTGAAGGATTATAACGCATGCACCATAGAAAACAACACCCGGCCGCCATAAGAACAGGCCGCCGTGAATGACAAGCAGATTTCTGTTCACTGGTCTGAGCTTCCGGCCGAAGAGTTAATCCGTTTCTGGCAGGACGTCGATGCCGGCACACAGGATAATTTTCTTACTGAGCCGGTCAAAAAGCGGACCCGCCGCAAACGCGGTGAACACTCCACAAAAGCCAAATGTGAAAACCCGTCCTGGTTCCGTCCTGAGCATTATAAAAAGCTCTCCGGACAGCTCGGTCATGCCTACAATCGCCTGGTGAAAAAAGACAAAGAAACGGGGCAGGTCAGCCTGCGCATGCATGTTTCCCGTCACCCTCTCTATGTTGCCGGCCGCCGTAAAGCGGGACGTAAATATGGCTTCCGTCCGGAACGTCAGCGCCTGCTCGATGCGCTCTGGCCAGTGCTCATCAGCTTCTGTGATGCCGGCAAGCATACCGTTGGCATGTGTATCACCCGTCTTGCAAAAGAACTCAGTGCAAAGGACGCAAAAGGCAATGTCATTCCTGAAACGGAGGTGACGGTGTCACGCCTTTCACGGCTTATTGAGGAACAGGTACGGTTTGGCGTTCTGGGCCTTGCGGAAGAACGCACCTGGGATCGTGAATCCCGCTCCTGGCTGCCAACGTATGTTTATATGGGGTCCGCTTGGAAAACGGAAATTATCCTACGCTAAGCCTGTTTTTTGTACATATTACTATTCACTGAGCGTAATGCGCGGTATTTACCCTGTCCCAGTTTGAGGTTCGTTCTCCAGACGTAATCCCCGCTCAGGTTGATATGTTCCCATCCCAGTGGTGACAGATGGTAATCAGTTGCTCATTAATCGGGATCCCTTTTCGTCTCAAAGAATCTATCGCTCTTTCTATATATACCGTATTCCACAGTGAGATCGCCGCAGTCAGCAACGTCAGACCGCTGGCTCGATAGCTCTGATTCTCCAGCCCCCGATCTCTGATTTCACCCAGCCGATGCATAAAGACCGCTCGCGCAAGGGCATTGCGAGCCTCACCTTTATTCAGCCCCGCCTGTATTTTAACGAGGAATATACATGCGACGTAATGCACAAAAATGGGTGATGCTGCCAACTTACTGATTTAGTGTATGATGGTGTTTTTGAGGTGCTCCAGTGGCTTCTGTTTCTATCAGCTGTCCCTCCTGTTCAGCTACTGACGGGGTGGTGCGTAACGGCAAAAGCACTGCCGGACATCAGCGCTATCTCTGCTCTCACTGCCGTAAAACATGGCAACTGCAGTTCACTTACACCGCTTCTCAACCCGGTACGCACCAGAAAATCATTGATATGGCCATGAATGGTGTTGGATGCCGGGCAACCGCCCGCATTATGGGCGTTGGCCTCAACACGATTTTACGTCACTTAAAAAACTCAGGCCGCAGTCGGTAACCTCGCGCATACAGCCGGGCAGTGACGTCATCGTCTGCGCGGAAATGGACGAACAGTGGGGCTATGTCGGGGCTAAATCGCGCCAGCGCTGGCTGTTTTACGCGTATGACAGGCTCCGGAAGACGGTTTGCGCACGTATTCGGTGAACGCACTATGGCGACGCTGGGGCGTCTTATGAGCCTGCTGTCACCCTTTGACGTGGTGATATGGATGACGGATGGCTGGCCGCTGTATGAATCCCGCCTGAAGGGAAAGCTGCACGTAATCAGCAAGCGATATACGCAGCGAATTGAGCGGCATAACCTGAATCTGAGGCAGCACCTGGCACGGCTGGGACGGAAGTCGCTGTAGCTCTCAAAATCGGTGGAGCTGCATGACAAAGTCATCGGGCATTATCTGAACATAAAACACTATCAATAAGTTGGAGTCATTACCCTTTTTTCAACTTCTGATGGATGCGAGTGATTGAACTCATACATTAATGTTTTCCCACGAAGTCTTTTTTCAGGTAAGCCTTCGCACATATCGGTAAATAGCTTGCCTGCTTTTATTTTTTCTGTCATCGACATGTTCATTTTTAACATTCCGTCCTGATAAGTTGGTCGGATAAGGCGCTCGCGCCGTATCCGACATTAATTTCTTAAGCGACTTCATTCACCTGGCGACGCAGCAGGGAAAGTGGGCCGGGGCCGCTAAGCGTGAACACGGAAATTAAGGTGAAGCCCAGCGCCACCAGACCCAGCACCAGGTAAGCGCCCTGGAAACCGATGCTTTCATACATATTGCCCGCCAGAATAGACATAAAAACCATCGCCAGTTGCTTAAAGAAGCAGAAACAGACCAGATAAATCGTCGCTGAAAAACGCACTTCAAACTGGCTGGTAATATATTTAAAGCAGCCCACCAGCAGGAACGGTACTTCAAACATATGCAGCGTTTTCAGAATAACCACTTCCAGTGCTGAGGTAGCGAACGATGAGCCAATAATACGTACTGACATAATAGTGCCAGCCAGCAGCAGGGCGTTTTTCCCACCGATGCGATTAATGATCAGTGGCGCAAAAAACATAATCGAGGCGTTAAGTAATTCGCCCATTGTCGTTACGTAGCCAAATACCCGCGTACCCTGTTCACCGGTAGCAAAGAACGAAGTAAAGAAATTAGCAAACTGTTGGTCAAAAACATCGTAGGTGCAGGAAACGCCAATAACATACAGTGACAAAAACCACAGTTTTGGCTGTCTGAACAGTTCCAGCGCCAGCTTAAGGCTAAATGCCGAATGGTTGGCACCTACCGCATTGGCAACCGTGGCAGAAGAGGGCGCATCCGTTTTGGCGAAAAAGAGTAAAACGGCGAGGATGAGTGCACAGCCAGAACCCAGCCAGAAAACAAACTGATTATTGATGGTGAACATGATGCCGACAATCGAGGCACACAGCGCCCAGCCAACACAGCCAAACATCCGCGCTCGACCAAATTCGAAATTACTGCGACGGCTGACTTTCTCGATAAATGCCTCTACTGCTGGCGCACCGGCGTTAAAACAAAAGCCTAGATAAATACCACCAACAATCGATCCTACTAAAATGTTGTATTGTAACAGTGGCCCGAAGATAAAAATAAAGAACGGCGCAAACATCACTAACATGCCGGTAATAATCCACAGCAGGTATTTGCGCAGCCCGAGTTTGTCAGAAAGCAGACCAAACAGCGGTTGGAATAATAGCGAGAACAGAGAAATAGCGGCAAAAATAATACCCGTATCACTTTTGCTGATATGGTTGATGTCATGTAGCCAAATCGGGAAAAACGGGAAGTAGGCTCCCATGATAAAAAAGTAAAAGAAAAAGAATAAACCGAACATCCAAAAGTTTGTGTTTTTTAAATAGTACATAATGGATTTCCTTACGCGAAATACGGGCAGACATGGCCTGCCCGGTTATTATTATTTTTGACACCAGAGCAACTGGTAATGGTAGCTACCGGCGCTAAGCTGGAATTCCGCCGACACTGACGGGCTCCAGGAGTCGTCGCCACCAATCCCCATATGGAAACCGTCGATATTCAGCCATGTGCCTTCTTCCGCGTGCAGCAGATGGCGATGGCTGGTTTCCATCAGTTGCTGTTGACTGTAGCGGCTGATGTTGAACTGGAAGTCGCCGCGCCACTGGTGTGGGCCATAATTCAATTCGCGCGTCCCGCAGCGCAGACCGTTTTCGCTCGGGAAGACGTACGGGGTATACATGTCTGACAATGGCAGATCCCAGCGGTCAAAACAGGCCGCAGTAAGGCGGTCGGGATAGTTTTCTTGCGGCCCTAATCCGAGCCAGTTTACCCGCTCTGCTACCTGCGCCAGCTGGCAGGTCAGGCCAATCCGCGCCGGATGTGGCGTATTGCTCGCCACTTCAACATCAACGGTAATCGCCATTTGACCACTTCCATCAATCCGGTAGGTTTTCCGGCTGATAAATAAGGTTTTCCCCTGATGCTGCCACGCGTGGACCGTGGTAATCAACACCGCGTCGGCAAGCGTATCTGCCGTGCACTGCAACAACGCTGCTTCGGCCTGGTAATGGCCCGCCGCCTTCCAGCGTTCGACCCAGGCGTTAGGGTCAATGCGGGTCGCTTCACTTACGCCAATGTCGTTATCCAGCGGTGCGCGGGTGAACTGATCGCGCAGCGGCGTCAGCAGTTGTTTTTTATCGCCAATCCACATCTGTGAAAGAAAGCCTGACTGGCGGTTAAATTGCCAACGCTTATTATCCAGCTCGATGCAAAAATCCGTTTCGCTGGTGGTCAGTTGCGGGATGGCGTGGGGCGCGGAGGGGAGTGTCACGCTGAGGTTTTCCGCCAGACGCCACTGCTGCCAGGCGCTGATGTGTCCGGCTGCTGACCATGTGGTCGCGTTCGGTTGCACTACGTGAACCGTTAGCCAGAGTTGTCCGGCGCTCTTCGGCTGCGGTAGTCCAGGCAGTTCAATCAACTGTTTACCTTGTGGAGCGACATCCAGAGGCACTTCACCGCTTGCCAGCGGCTTGCCATCCAGCGCCACCATCCAGTGCAGGAGCTCGTTATCGCTATGACGGAACAGGTATTCGCTGGTCACTTCGATGGTTTGCCCGGATAAACTGAACTGGAAAAACTGCTGCTGGTGTTTTGCTTCCGTCAGCGCCGGATGCGGCGTGCGGTCGGCAAAGACCAGACCGTTCATGCAGAACTGGCGATCATTCGGCGTATCGCCAAAATCACCGCCGTAAGCCGACCACGGATTGCCATTTTCATCATATTTAATCAGCGACTGATCCACCCAGTCCCAGACGAAGCCGCCCTGTAAACGGGGGTACTGACGAAACGCCTGCCAGTATTTAGCGAAGCCGCCAAGACTGTTACCCATCGCGTGGGCGTATTCGCAAAGGATCAGCGGGCGCGTCTCTCCAGGCAACGAAAGCCATTTTTTGATGGACCATTTCGGTACAGCCGGGAAGGGCTGGTCTTCATCCACGCGCGCGTACATCGGGCAAATAATATCGGTTGCGAAGGTGTCGGCTCCGCCGCCTTCATACTGTACCGGGCGGGAAGGATCGACAGATTTGATCCAGCGATAGAGTGCGTCGTGATTAGCGCCGTGGCCTGATTCATTCCCCAGCGACCAGATGATCACACTCGGGTGATTACGATCGCGCTGCACCATTCGCGTTACGCGTTCGCTCATCGCGGGTAGCCAGCGCGGATCATCGGTCAGACGATTCATTGGCACCATGCCGTGGGTTTCAATGTTGGCTTCATCCACCACATACAGGCCGTAGCGGTCGCACAGCGTGTACCACAGCGGATGGTTCGGATAATGCGAACAGCGCACGGCGTTAAAGTTGTTCTGCTTCATCAGCAGGATATCCTGCACCATCGTCTGCTCATCCATGACCTGACCATGCAGAGGATGATGCTCGTGACGGTTAACGCCGCGAATCAGCAACGGCTTGCCGTTCAGCAGCAGCAGACCATTTTCAATCCGCACCTCGCGGAAACCGACATCGCAGGCTTCTGCTTCAATCAGCGTGCCGTCGGCGGTGTGCAGTTCAACCACTGCACGATAGAGATTCGGGATTTCGGCGCTCCACAGTTTCGGGTTTTCGACGTTCAGACGTAGGGTGACGTGATCGGCATAACCACCACGCTCATCGATAATTTCACCGCCGAAAGGCGCGGTGCCGCTGGCGACCTGCGTTTCACCCTGCCACAAAGAAACCGTCACCCGCAGCTCATCGCGCAGCTCGCCGTATATCTGAACGTCTGCCTCCAGTACAGCGCGGCTGAAATCATCATTAAAGTGAGTGGCTACATGTAAATCGCTGATTTGCGTGGTCGGTTTATGCAGCAACGAGACGTCACGGAAAATGCCGCTCATCCGCCACATATCCTGATCTTCCAGATAACTGCCGTCACTCCAGCGCAGCACCATCACCGCGAGGCGGTTTTCTCCGGCGTGTAAAAATGCGCTCAGGTCAAATTCAGACGGCAAACGACTGTCCTGTCCGTAACCGACCCAGCGCCCGTTGCACCACAAATGAAACGCCGAGTTAACACCATCAAAAATAATTCGCGTCTGGCCTTCCTGTAGCCAGCTTTCATCAATATTAAATGTGAGCGAGTAACAACCCGTCGGATTCTCCGTGGGAACATACGGCGGATTGACCGCAATGGGATAGGTCACGTTGGTGTAGATAGGCGCATCGTAACCGTGCATCTGCCAGTTTGAGGGGACTATGACAGTATCGGCGTCAGGAAGATCGCGCTCCAGCCAGCTTTCTGGTACCGCTTCTGGTGCCGGAAACCAGGCAAAGCGCCATTCACCATTCAGGCTGCGCGACTCTTGGGAAGGGCGATCGGTGCGAGCCTCTTCGCTATTACGCCAGCTGGCGAAAGGGGGATGTGCCGCAAGGCGATTAAGTTGGGTAACGCCAGGGTTTTCCCAGTCACGACGTTGTAATACGACGGCCAGTGAATCCGTAATCATTGTCATAGTTGTATCCTGTGTGAATTGTTATCCGCTCACATTTTCGCATAACATACGAGCCGGACACATAGAGTGTAAAGCCTGGGGTGCCTAATGAGTGAGCTGACTCACATTAATTGCGTTGCGCTCACTGCCCGCTTTCAAGTCGGGAAACTTGTCGTGCCAGCTGCATTAAGGAATCTGCCAACGTGCGGGGAGAGGTGGTTTGCGTATTGGGCGGTAGGGTGGTTTTTCTTTTCACCAGTGAGACGGGCAACAGCTGATTGCTCTTCACCGCCTGGCCCTGAGAGAGTTTCAGCAAGCGGTCCACGCTAGTTTTCCCCAGCAGGCGAAAATCCTGTTTGATGGTGGTTAACGGCGGGATATAACACGAGCTGTCTTCGGTATCGTCGTATCCCACTACCGAGATATCCGCACCAACGCGCAGCCCGGACTCGGTAATAGCGCGCATTGCGCCCAGCGCCATCTGATCGTTGGCAACCAGCATCGCAGTGGGAACGATGCCCTCATTCAGCATTTGCATAGTTTGTTGAAAACCGGACATGGCACTCCAGTCGCCTTCCCGTTCCGCTATCGGATGAATTTGATTGCGTGTGAGATATTTATGCCAGTCCGCCAGACGCAGACGCGCCGAGACAGAACTTAATGGACCGGCTAACAACGCGATTTGCTGGTGACCCAATGCGATCAGATGCTCCACGCCCAGTCGCGTACCGTCTTCATGGGAAAAAATAATACTGTTGATGGGAGTCTGGTCAGAGACATCAAGAAATAGGGCCGGAACATTAGCGCAGGCAGCTTCCACAGCAATGGCATCCTCGTCATCCAGCGGATAGTTAATGATCAGACCACTGACGCGTTGCGCGAGAAGGTTATGTACCGCCGCTTTACAGGCTTCGACGCTGCTTCGTTCTACCATCGACACCACCACGCTGGCACCCAGTTGATCGGCGCGAGATTTAATCGCCGCGACAATTTGCGACGGCGCGTGCAGGGCCAGACTGGAGGTAGCAACGCCAATCAGCAACGACTGTTTGCCCGCCAGTTGTTGTGCCACGCGGTTGGGAATGTAGTTCAGCTGCGCCATCGCCGCTTCCACCTTTTCCCGCGTTTTCGCAGAGACGTGGCTGGCCTTGTTCACCACGCGGGAAACGGTCTGATAAGAGACACCGGCATACTCTGCGACATCGTATAGCGTTACTGGTTTCACATTTACCACCCTGAATTGACTCTCTTCGGGTGCTATCATGCCATACCACGAAATGTTTTGCGCCATTCGGAGGGGGCACGCCGAAGTGAGATTCAAAATGCCGACGTCAGTTCACAGGTGGGTAATGATACCAACGTGTTGATTTCGTATTTTCACTGACACCAGGATCATCCTGATGTTACAAGGATTGAATGACTACAGATTAAAATAGTCATCAACAGGTTGACAGCATTACCCAGCGCCCGCTTTCCGCGTATTTTTCGATTTGCACTGCCGGGGGCACTGGCGGGTATCGCGTTCCGCACACTTTTACATTTATTTATCTGGTGACTGACCTTTTAAAGGAGACAGAATGAAAGCCGTTGGTTTCTGGCAACCCGGGGAAAGTACATCCGTTATTGAAGATTTGTCGCTTCCCCACCCATCCATGCCCAAGGGGCGTGATCTTTTGATCAGAGTCAGGGCGGTCGCGGTTAACCCACGGGACCTGAAAAGCCGGCGAAACATCAGTCCCTCTGCAGGCAATCCGGTAGTTATGGGATACGACGCTTCCGGTGTTGTTGAAGCAACCGGACCAGATGTGACGCTGTTCAGGCCAGGTGACCACGTTTTCTATGCCGGTGTGCTCGATCGCCAGGGAGCCAACGCAGAGTTTCAGCTGGTTGACGAACGCATTACGGGGATAAAGCCGGCAGCACTAAGTTTTGAAGCTGCAGCGTCGGTTCCTCTGACCGGTCTGACAGCCTGGTAAATGTTATTTGATCGTCTGCAGTTGTCAGTGAACGGAGATGCTGATCAGACCCTGTTGATGCTTGGCGGTGCGGGCGGAGTCCCTTGTATGGCTATACAGCTTGCCCGCACTCTGAGTCGGGTGAACATCATCGGGACTGCCTCCCGGCAGGAGAGTGTCAGAGCGGTTCGCGGGTTTGGTGCGCATTATGTCCTGGATCATTCATGTGCGCTTGCGCCACAGGTTGCCAGCCTTGCTGGACTCCCTCCCATTACCCGGATTTTCTCAACGTACACCACGCCATCTGCCTGGGAAAATATGGCCGAAATTATTGCCCCACAAGGCCGTATCGGACTCATCGACGACCCTGAACCACTGGATCTGCGTTTGATCAAATTTAAGAGCGTTTCTGTTCACTGGGAGGCAATGTTTACCCGCCCCATGCATGCTACTGCGGACATGTCTAAACAGCATGATATTCTTAACAAACTCTCATGCATGCTGGATTCCGGTAAGCTCAAACCTCCGTTGCTGGCAGAGTATGGCAGGCTGAATGCTAAAGCACTTCGCCGGGCTCATGAGGACATGGAAAATAAAAATGTGAACGGGAAAATTGTTTTTTCAGGGTTCTGATGAACAGGCCTGTCAGAGTAAAAAAAGATTCGGGTTCAGCACAATGCTGAATTCTGTCTGGCTATAGAGTAAGAATCGTACCGGAATTGAGCATTTACCCTCAGTACCTGCGGATGAAAAAGCAGTCTGCCCTGACATACTGAACAATCCCTTCTCATAAGATGCCTCTCTTTTGCTGTTTAAAGAGCTGAGCAGTCCGGGCGGAGACTGACCTCGTTCCGCTTTCCAAGCGACCCCCTTGTTGAAAGTGCGACAAAAGAGATAGGGCGAATGACTATACTTCGCTCATAGCTGCCCGTCATGCCAGCTCAAAAAACAGGCTTAACGTTGGATATTTTCCGTTTTCCAAGCGGCCCCCATATTGAATGGCTGACGGTACTGGATTTCGATGAGATAAAAATAGACCGTATTTTTATTGCCAATATTGATGACCCGGTGAAGCGAGCGCTACTTGTTTCTGTGGTGAAAGGGTTACGTGGTACTGGCAAACCACTGATGTTTGAAGGGGTGGAAACGCCAGGACAGTTTGAATTCGTCCGTTCTCTTGGCCCCGGTTACCTAGTTCAGGGCTGGTATACCGGAAAACCCGAAACAATATCTGCGATGAATATTCAGGGTTAAAACGATACGGGGCCCGGCCCGTATCGGCAACCCGACCCGTCAGCGTATCGCTTTCTGTCTGAAGCCGGTTCAGGTCGGCTTCTATCTGCGCGATGCGGCGGGAGATTTATTCAGAACGACTGCCGAAGTTCATCCGGCGAAGCTTATCCAGCTGCGCCTGCAGATGGTCTATTTCGCGCTCCCGGTCGGCCTGCTTTTCCAGCAGGGCGCGGTTCAGCGCTTCCTGTTCGGACAGGCGCTGTTTCAGCAGAAGGATGTCGTCAGGGGGAGGTGTTGTTCATAAGCCCGCATTTTACCAGGCTTATTCAACGACAACCAGGATAAAGAGGCCTACAACATGGTCAGGGACGTAAGCAGTCTTTTAGGCTGCCGCCAGTCGATGCCTTCCAGAAGCATTGCCAGCTGCGCCGGGGTCAGGAACACTTTGCCATCGCGGGCAGAGGGCCAGGCGAAGCGGCCGCGTTCCAGCCGTTTGGTCAGCAGGCACAGCCCGTCGCCGGTGGACCACAGCAGTTTGACCTTACTGCCGCTGCGGCCCCGGAAGATGAAGACATGGCCGGACATCGGGTCATCTTTCAGCATCGTCTGCACCTTTGCGGCGAGACCATTGAAGCCGTTGCGCATGTCGGTGATACCGGCAACCAGCCAGATTTTGGTGCCTGTTGGCAGGTGGTTATCACTTCCTTTATCTGTCCTGTGATGATCCTTATGACTTCGCCAGACTACTTCACCACACACATGGGTCTGCCAGATACCGGTTCGGGATGGATTTCCGCTTCTACGCTGAACACCGTCTTTAGAAGCTCTGGTTTCATCACTGCTTCCGGAGCACCTTGCGCCATCACGCGACCGCTTGCCAGTACCACCAGATGATCGCAATAGCGGCTGGCCTGATTCAGATCGTGGAGTACCGTCACTACGGTTTTCCCCTGCCTTTTGAGTTCAACCATCAGGCGCATCAGTTCAACCTGATGATTGATATCGAGGTAGGTCGTAGGCTCATCAAGAAGAATGAGTGGGGTATCCTGTGCCAGCACCATCGCCAGAAACGCACGCTGGCGCTGGCCGCCGGAAAGCTGGGTTAACCTGCGGTCAGCCAGATTGCGCGTCCGGGTCTGACTCATTGCCACGTTGACCCGCTCGTTGTCTTCCGCGGAGAGTCGCCCCCACAACGACAGCCACGGGCTGCGGCCGTAGGAAACCAGTTCCCGTACAGTGATCCCCTCGGGGGATAAATGGTGTTGCGGCAGTAAAGCCAGGCGGCGAGCCAGCTGGCGGGCGGAAAAACCGGCTATGGGTTTTTCATCAAGCAATATCTCGCCAGAGTCTGGTGTTAACAGGCGAGAAAAACAGTTCAACAGCGTCGATTTCCCGCAACCGTTAGGGCCGAGCAGGGCCGTGATTTTTCCGGCAGGCAGGGCGAGAGAAAGTCCATCCAGCACGGTTTGTGCGCCATAGCTGACGGTCAGATTTTCAGTACGTAATCTCATTTATCGCATTCTCACAAGCAGCCAGACAAACCACGGTGCGCCGATAATGGCGGTCAGCACGCCTGCCGGAAGCTCCAGCGGCGGATGAATGATTCGTGCCAGCAGATCGGCAATGACCAGCAACAACGCGCCCGTCAGGGCCGAAACGGGCATCAGCCAGCGGTGACGCCCGCCGGCGATCCTGCGCACCATGTGCGGCACGACGAGACCAATAAAACTTATCGGGCCACAGACGGCCACGCCGGTTGCTGTCATCGCGACAGCCAGCATCAGCCCCTGGAACCGGGTGCGCTGAACCGACACGCCGAGCGTGGCTGCTCGTGCATCGCCCAGCGCCAGCAGGTCGAGATCGCGACAAAAGCGCAGGCTCAGCGGCAAAAACAGAATGAGCAACGGCACGGCAATCTTCACAAAGTGCCAGTCGCGCCCCCATAAGCTACCCGTCAGCCACAGCAGGGCACTGTTTACATCCTGCGGGTGCAGGAGCATCAGGTAATCCGTCAGGCTCGCCCAGCAGGCGGAAAGCGCCACGCCGGTGAGCGCCAGCTTCATCGGCTGGTGGGTCTTTGCCAGCATCTTCAGCAAGATCAACCCCGCCATACCGCCCGCAAAGGCCAGCAGCGGCAGCACCATCACGGATAGTGATGGCATAAGAAGCAGTGCTCCCACAGAGGCAAGGCTGGCGGCATGGTTAATGCCGAGAATATCCGGTGATGCTAGCGGGTTACGCACAATCCCCTGTACCAGCACGCCCGCCACGGCGAGGGCTGCACCGACAAACAGTGCCAGCAGCAAGCGCGGCAGTCGGTACTCCATCAATACATAATAATGCTCGCGTCCGTCCTGCCAGTCGGTCAGCAGCGCGCGCCACGGCACGGGGATCACCCCCATATGGAGTGATAACAGCGCACAGCCTGCCAGGGCAAGGGTGATGAAAATGACCAGCGCAATTTTCATCCTCGCCTCCTCACCAGCCAGACAAAGCAAGGACTGCCAATCAGCGCCAGCACTGCGCCTGCGGGCAGATCGCCGGGGAAGGCCAGCGCGCGTGCGAGTACATCTGCCATCAGCATCAGCGTGGCCCCCAGCAGCATGCTCACCGGCAGTACGTTGCGCTGATCGAAGCCTGCCCAGAAGCGCGCCAGATGTGGCACCAGCAGGCCGATAAACGCCACCGGACCTGCCACACTGACGCACGCGCCAACCAGAAGCAGCACTAACATATTGATTATCAAACGTAGTCTCGGCAGGTTCACTCCCAGCGTATGGGCGGTACTGTCGCTGACGTTGAGCAGGTTCAGTTGATTCGCCAGCAGCAACACGACAGGGACTGCAGTGACCACCACCGGCAAGAGCTGCCAGACATCCTGCCAGTGGGCGTGGGACACTCCGCCTGCCAGCCAGTAAAAGATGCCGTAAGCATGATCTTCGGCCAGCAGTAGGGTGATGCGGGTCAGGGCCATACAAAAGGCCGACAGCGCGATACCCGCGAGGATCAGTTTGTTTCTGTCCTGGGTATGACGAAACCCGCCTCCTGCGGTCATGACCAGCAGCCAGCTCACGCCGCCCCCGCATGCCGCGATGAACGACAGGGAATAGCCTGCAACCGGCGTCGGACTCAGCGCGCTGGTAAGCGCCATAGCCAGCGCCGCGCCGCTGTTAATGCCGAGCAGTGAAGGAGAGGCCATTGGGTTGTGGGTCAGGGTTTGCAGCAGCGTGCCCGCGAGCGCCAGGCTTGCGCCGATCAGAACGGCGACCAGGCTTCGCGGCAAACGAAGGTTTTGCACCAGCGCTTCTGGTAGCGTTGGCGTGTGTCCAGGCAGCAGGGCGCGGATTGCGTCTGCTCCGGAAACAGGAATGGCCGAGTAGCAAAACAGACTCAGCCAGAAAATAATAATAAGTACTGCAACGGGAAGCCCCCACAGCAGCACCGGGTGTTTTAGCGCGGTCATTTCACATCGGTAAGCGGCTGATGGTGGAAGATTTTTACCGTGTCAGCGGCAATACGCTCTGCGGCAAAAATACCGCGCATCCGCGCCCAGGCGTTACTGTCGACTGAAGCAACCTGCTGCTTCTGCGCGGCGGTTAATATCTGCCAGAGCGGATCTTGTTGCCAGCGTTTAACAATGCTCTCTTCGCGATAGTGGGCAACCAGCAGCCAGGCAGGATTGACCGCCAGCAGTTGCTCCAGGCCGATGGACGGCATGGACGCGCCCGCCATCGCAGCGGGAACGTTCAGCCCCAGAGAAGCCAGCACGCTGCCGGTCCAGGTCTCCTGGGTATGCAGGTTGAATAGCTGTTCGCGTGATGTGCCAAAGGCCACGCGTGTCCCTGTGGGAAGCTGGCTGGCCCACTGCGCCATCTTCTCTTTATGTTGTTCCAGACGCGCCTGCATCTCTCGTTTTTTACCTACCACTTCGCCGATGATAGCCGCTGAGTGCAAATTTTCAGCGTAGGTTTCGTTGCGGGACTTAAGCAGCAGTACCGGCGCGATTTGCTGCAAGGCGGTGTAAATCCCCGCATGGCGACTGCTGTCGGCAATGATCAGGTCTGGTTTCAGGGCAGCAATGGCTTCCAGGCTCGGCTGCGCGCGCGTTCCGACGGACTGCCACGGTTTCAGGTGCGCACGCACTTCGGGCAGGATGCGTTTTGCATCGTTATCGTCGGCAATACCGATCGGGCTGACGTCCACGGCGGCCAGCGCATCGGCGAACGAGAGTTCCAGCACCACAATCCGTTGTGGCGTTTTATCGAGTGTAAACGTGCCGTGTTCGTCCTGAACCGTGGCGGCAAAGGCGTGGCCGATCACCAGCAGCAGGCCTGCAAAAAGAAAACGGATAAATGCCAACATAGTCACATTCCAGCTAAAAGCCCGGCAAGCCGGGCGTTAACACATCAGAACTTCAACGACCCCTGCATATACAGCGTGCGCGGCTGGCCTGCGTAGATGCCTTTGTTGTTGTCGTCATAAGAGCGGATGAAGTAGTCCTGGTCGAAGATGTTTTTCACACCGAACGCCAGGTTCAGATCTGCCATCTGCGGGCCAAAGTCATACGCCACGCGTGCGCCCCAGAGCATGAAGCCGGGAATGCGGCCGGTACTGCCGTCGGCGCTCTCTTTCACCGTATTGGCGTTATCCGCAAACTGGCTGGACTGGAAATCGCTGTTCAGATTGAACGTCCAGTTGCCCGGCTTGTAGTCCACGCCCAGCGTGCCTTTATGTTTCGGGGAGAATGGCACCTGATTGCCATAGGTGTCGCCTTTCTCGCGGATTTCCGCTTTCACATACGCATAGCTGGCGTAGACGGAAACGTTATCAAGCGTTGGCGTTAGCGTACCCAGGTCGTAACGTGCCTGCGTTTCCAGCCCGGTATGGCGCGTTTTGCCACGTGCAGTGACGGTGTCGTTGGTCTGGTTGGAGTCGTAGGGGTCTGAGGTCCAACCATGCGAAAAACCACGTTAAGAAAGCAACCTTCTGAAAAGGCGACGTTTATCAGTTTTTTTTCCGGCCATAAATGGGGCGGAAATTATTCCCTGCACGGGTATTCGCAAGGATTTCGGTAGTGCTCTGGCTCTGCCCCCCATAACCTGGCGGACAGAGCATGATTGGGAAAGCGGTACCCTCACGGCAGAAACGATTGACGCAGGCTATATTTCTATTATTCTGGAAATATAGATAAAGGAGGTATTATGGATTTAAACACTGCTGCAAACGCACTTCGAGAACTGGGCCACCCGACACGTCTCAGCATATACCGGGAGCTGGTCAGGGCGGGTCATGAAGGCCTGCCGGTTGGCGAACTGCAGAAGCACCTTGAGATTCCTGCCTCCACGCTCAGCCATCATCTTTCAGCGCTGATATCCGCTGGACTCATAAGCCAGGAACGGCAGAGTCGTACCCTGTTCTGCAGGCCCTGCTATGCGCAGCTTGAGCAATTGATGGCCTTTCTGACAGAAGAATGCTGCGCAGGCGGCAGCTGCAGTCTGTCACCCGCAAAGACTCCCGAAGAGACCCCATTGTGAACAACCTGACTGATGCCCTGAAAAATATCGATCCGGCCCTCCTGGACGCGCCGCTGACGGAAGATAAGCTGAAGGCCAGAGAGATAACGCATCCGCCCCGCATCCTGATGCTCTACGGCTCGCTGCGGGCGCGCTCTTACAGCCGGCTGACAACGGAAGAAGGTGCCCGGCTGCTGACGGCCATGGGCGCGGAGGTGAAAATTTTCAACCCGTCCGGCCTGCCACTGCCCGATGATGCGCCGGAGACGCACCCGAAAGTGGCTGAGCTGCGGGAGCTGGTTCTCTGGTCGGAAGGCATGGTCTGGTGCTCTCCGGAGCGTCACGGGGCCATGACCGGCATCATGAAGGCCCAGATTGACTGGATACCGCTGACGTCAGGCGCGGTCCGCCCGTCACAGGGAAAAACCCTGGCCGTCATGCAGGTCAGCGGCGGCTCACAGTCGTTCAACGCTGTAAATCAGATGCGTATTCTTGGACGCTGGATGCGGATGATCACCATCCCGAATCAGTCATCCGTGGCAAAAGCCTGGGCCGAGTTTGATGAGGATGGCCGCATGAAGCCTTCTTCGTATTATGACCGCATAGTGGACGTCATGGAGGAACTGATGAAGTTCACCCTGCTGACGCGCGGTCGCAGTGATTATCTCACCGACCGCTACAGCGAAAGGAAAGAGAGTGCCGCGCAGCTTTCTGAGCGGGTCAACCAGCGCAGCATATAAAAAAGCCGGCAGATGCCGGCTTTTTCCACACTGTTATGCCCGCAGCCTGGTAAAAAATCAGTGGCTGACGCGGTTCCCGTGCTCATCAATGACGGCTTCGCCGTCCTCTTTGGTAAACGCGCCCTGCTGCGGGTCCGGCAGTATGTCCAGAACCACTTCGGAGGGACGGCACAGCTTCGTGCCGAGCGGTGTCACTACCACCGGGCGATTAATGAGGATCGGATGAGCCAGCATGGCATCGAGCAGTTCGTCATTGCTGAAGCGGTCTTCTGCCAGGCCGAGCTGTTCGTACGGTTCGGTATTTTTGCGCAGCAGGTCGCGCACGCCGATGCCCATATCCGCAATCAGCTTCTTCAGCTCATCGCGTGACGGCGGCGTTTCCAGATACAGAATAACCGTGGGTTCGGCGCCGCTGTTACGGATAAGCGCCAGGGTATTGCGGGATGTCCCGCAGGCCGGGTTGTGGTAAATGGTAATGTCAGTCATAAGCGGTACTCCGTAAAGGGGCTGCACGGGCGCAGCCCCGGGGTTAAAGTTAAACAGACAGGCGCAGGGCCAGCGCGGCCAGCGTGACAAAAAGCACCGGCAGGGTCATCACGATGCCCACGCGGAAGTAATAGCCCCAGCTGATGGTGATGTTTTTCTGTGCCAGCACGTGCAGCCACAGCAGGGTTGCGAGGCTGCCGATAGGGGTTATTTTCGGGCCGAGGTCACAGCCGATGACGTTGGCGTAAATCATCGCCTGCTTCACCACGCCCTGTGCGCTACTACCGTCAATCGACAACGCGCCAACCAGCACGGTGGGCATGTTGTTCATGACGGACGAGAGTGCCGCCGTCAGGAAGCCGGTGCCGAGCGTTGCGCCCCATACGCCGTGCTCTGCAAACCGGTTCAGGGCGGCGGAAAGGTAATCAGTCAGTCCGGCGTTACGCAGTCCGTATACCACCAGATACATGCCCAGCGAAAAGATAACGATCTGCCAGGGCGCGCCTTTCAGCACCCTGCCGGCGTCAATCACGTGTCCTTTGCGGGCAACCAGCCAGAGAATAAACGCCGCCACCGCCGCCACCAGGCTGACCGGCACGCCGAGCGGCTCCAGAGCAAAAAAGCCAACCAGCAGAAGAACCAAAACCACCCAGCCAGCCTTAAAGGTTCGTGCATCCCGGATGGCTTCCCGCGGTGCCTTCAGCTTCGCCAGGTCATAGGTGACCGGGATGTCCCTGCGGAAAAAGAGATGAAGCATCACCAGCGTGGCCGCAATGGAGGCAATGTTCACCGGCACCATGACGGATGCGTACTCGCTGAAGCCCAGCGTAAAGAAGTCAGCCGTTACGATGTTCACCAGGTTCGATACGATGAGCGGCAGGCTGGAGGTGTCAGCGATAAAGCCCGCTGCCATCACAAACGCCAGCGTGGAGCCGGGAGTGAATCCCAGCGCCAGCAGCATGGCAATAACGATCGGCGTCAGAATTAGCGCGGCTCCGTCATTGGCAAACAGCGCCGCCACTGCGGCACCCAGCAGAACGATATACGTGAACAGCAGCCGGCCCCTGCCGCCTCCCCAGCGGGAAACGTGCAGCGCGGCCCACTCAAAAAAGCCGGACTCATCGAGCAGCAGGCTGATAATGATGACCGCAATGAACGTGCCCGTGGCGTTCCAGACAATCTGCCAGACCACCGGAATATCACCGATGTGCACCACGCCGGTCAGCAGCGCCAGCGCCGCACCGATGACGGCACTCCAGCCAATGCTCAGCCCCTTCGGCTGCCAGATGACCAGTACCAGCGTCAGGATGAAAATCGCACCTGCCAGAAACATACCCGCTCCTATTGAATACAAATGCCTGTTAAACCGGACTGATAAATTTTCGATGCGTAATATATTCGATAATCCAGATATATACCGGTAAATTTTTAAATGCAGACAGGCTTGCCGTTGGTGGTGGCGTTATCGCGTTCAGCCTGCCGGCTGAGCTGGCGGATATCATCCCGCTGGCAGAGATAAGCCTGTTCGATAACCGCCGCTGCCCACGCCGGCATATGAGGCGACAGACGATAGTGGATCCATTTTCCGTCCCGCCGGTCGGTAAGCAGCCCGTTTTCTCTCAGCAGAGCCAGATGCCGTGAGATTTTGGGCTGAGTTTCTTTCAGCACGGACGTAAGTTCACAGACGCAGAGCTCCCCTTTTTCGCGTAGCAGCAGCACGAGGCTGAGTCGGGTTTCGTCGGAAAGGCTTTTAAAAAGCTGCAGGGGGGACACGGGTGGCATGGTGACTCCTTATTGTGACTGACCTGAGTGTACCTGTGAAACTTTCTCCGTCAAATTTATATTCACTTAATCATATGTATGTGCGAACGCCGGACGAGCCTGAGCATGCAGAAGGACTTTCCGTCCGGATGCGCCTGACCGGCATTCCATGAACAGCGTTTTTGCCCTGCGCGTTGACCCCGTTAACAATTCGTGTAGAGTAAAAAGCGCTTTTTGCCGTGGTTCATCTGCCCGGCGGGCATTTGTGGCCGGTACTGAACGTCTGTTCATCCGGTCTTTCTGATTACCCGCGCTGCTCTGTCAGCCGTGAAGGAGTGATAAACACCACCATGCGTCTTACGCCACCCTGAGTCGTACCCCTCCTCTGTCGCACTGAATAAACTTCGGCGCGCACTCAAAAACATCCCGTCTGCGGATGTGCTTTTTCGTACGTAAAATTTTTGCCCTCACGGGCTGACCGTAATCAAAAACTGAGAAATGACTATGCTGCTGTCCTCGACGCGTAAGGACTGGCTGGGTAACGTCCGTGGTGACGTCCTTGCCGGTATTGTGGTCGCGCTCGCGCTTATTCCCGAAGCGATCGCCTTTTCCATCATCGCCGGAGTCGACCCGCAGGTCGGGCTCTACTCTGCGTTCTGTATTCCCCTGGTTATGGCCTTCCTCGGCGGCCGTCCGGCAATGATATCGTCCGCCACCGGTGCGATGGCGCTGCTGCTGATCACGCTTGTAAAAGACCACGGCCTGCAGTATCTGCTGGCGGCCTCGGCGCTGACCGGCGTACTGCAGCTGGCGGCCGGCTACCTGAAGCTGGGCAGCCTGATGCGCTACGTCTCCCGCTCGGTGGTCACCGGTTTCGTGAACGCGCTGGCCATCCTGATATTTATGGCGCAGCTGCCGGAGCTGACCAACGTCACCTGGCACGTTTATGCCCTGACCGCTGCGGGCCTGGGCATCATTTATCTCTTCCCGTATCTGAACAAAACCATTCCCTCGCCGCTGGTCTGCATCATCGTGCTGACCGCCATTTCCATGTGGCTGCACCTGGACGTGCGCACCGTGGGTGACATGGGCAAACTGCCGGACAGCCTGCCGGTGTTTCTGATCCCGGATATCCCGCTTAACCTCGACACGCTGATGATTATTCTGCCGTACTCGGCAGGACTTGCCGTGGTGGGGCTGCTGGAGTCGATGATGACCGCCACCATCGTGGACGACATGACCGACACGCCGAGCGATAAAAACCGCGAGTGCAAGGCGCAGGGCGTGGCCAACATCTGCACCTCCTTTATCGGCGGCATGGCGGGCTGCGCGATGATTGGCCAGTCGGTGATCAACGTCAAATCGGGCGGGCGCGGGCGGCTTTCCACGCTCACCGCCGGCGTGGTGCTGCTGCTGATGGTGGTGTTCCTGCGCGACTGGGTGTCCCGGATACCCATGGCGGCTCTGGTGGCGGTGATGATCATGGTCTCCATCGGCACCTTCTCCTGGCGCTCCATCAGCAACCTGCGCAGCCATCCGCTGTCAACCAGCGTGGTGATGCTGGCCACCGTGGTGGTGGTGGTGGCGACCGATAACCTGGCGTTTGGCGTGCTCACCGGCGTGCTGATTGCCTCGCTGAACTTCGCCACCAAGGTCGCCCGCTTTATGGCGGTCTCCTCTGAGCTGAAGGACGACACCCGCACCTATACCGTAGCCGGCCAGGTATTCTTTGCCTCATCCGATCGCTTTATGAGCCACTTCGACTTCCGTGAAGCGGTGGAGCGCGTGGTGATTGACGTAACGCACGCCCACTTCTGGGATATCACCTCCGTGAGCGCGCTGGACCGGGTGGTTATCAAGTTCCGTCGCGAAGGCACGGAAGTGGAGATCAAGGGTATGAATGACGCGACCCGCACCCTCGTTGACCGCTTCGGAGTGCATGACAAGCCTGAAGAAGTGGAAAAGCTGATGGGTGGCCATTAATTTACTGGAGAAAGCATCATGAATAACACCGTTATTGCCTGCGTTGACGGCTCGCCGTCAACCCGGCCGGTCTGTGAGTATGCTGCCTGGGCAGCCGGTAAACTTGGCGCGCCGCTGGCGCTGCTGCACGTGCTCGAAAAGAGTGAGACTCCCGCCGTGTCTGACCTGACCGGGAGCATTGGTATTGACAGCCGGGAGCAGCTGACCGAAGCGCTGGTCCGCGTCGAGGGTGAGCGCAGCCGGCTGCTGATGGCGCAGGGCAAGGCCGTGCTGGCCGGCTGTGCGGAGCTCCTGAAGCAGACCGGACAGCCGGACGCACAGCTGCTGCAAAAGCACGGCGCACTGGACGAAATCCTGGCGGAGCTGGGCGAAGTCCGGCTGATGGTGCTGGGGCGCCGCGGGACGCAGAATCAGGTAGGCAGCCATCTGGAAAGCGTCATTCGCCTGCAGAAAAACCCGGTGCTGATTGTGCCGGAGACGTTTACGCCGCCGGCGCGGGTGATGTTTGCGTACGACGGCAGCAGTGAGAGCCGTAAAAACCTGACGCGCCTGACGGTCAGCCCGCTGCTGCACGGCCTGAGCTGTCATATCGTGATGGTCAACGGTGACATGTCAGCCCTGCAGGATGCGCAGGCTGTTCTTCAGGAAGCCGGTATCACGACCGAGACACGCCTGCTGGAAGACGAGTCCGTAACCGGGGCGCTGTGCCGCTACGCGGACGCCCATGATATCGACCTCACGGTAATGGGGGCCTGCGGGCACTCCCGGTTACGGCGATTCTTTATTGGCAGCCACACCACGGAAATGCTGTCTGAAAGCCGTCAGCCCCTGCTGATGCTGCGATGAAACAGGCGGGCCTGATATCAGGCCCGCCTTCACAGGGGAAAGAGGATGACGGGTATGAAGGTAAAGGCGCGTTATTGCGGCGCATCCGTCCTGATACCGGTGGCCAGCAGGCTGGCGCCAAGAATGTAGACCAGGCAGAACAGGGCCTGAAGATGCAGGGTGACATGGTTATCTATCAGCACGCCCATGATTACCGGGGATGCCCCGCTGGCAATCACCGTCCCTGCCTCAACCGCCGAGCGCACCCTGGCCAGCTGCGCCGGACCAAACAGCTGTACCCAGAGCGCGGTGGCAAGCGTTGAGGCAATGGCCGACGATACGCCGGTCATAATCAGGTAAAAAGGCGTCACCCACTGACCGTTGCTGAGCCATAGCGCCAGCATGGCCAGGGCCTGTGGCATCAGAAACCACGGCAGCAGCCTGCGTGGTGAGAGCCGGTCAATCAGCGGGCCAAACGACAGCAGCGATACCGCCTGGGTAATGGCATAGGCAATAAACCATACCGCCACCCACGACAGCTCCCAGCCTTTCTCCTGTGCCAGCCTCGCCTGGTGGAAGAAGAAGCCGGTGGTGATAAAGGGGGAGGCCAGCACGACAGGCAGCGCCAGCAGCAGGTTGCGGTTTCGCCATACCGGCGCCTCTTTTTCTTTCTCCTCACCCCGCTTTCTGAACGTACGCAGCGGCTTCTCTTTCCCGCGGGGCAAAAACATCAGCGCGACCCCCACGCCGGCAACAAGCATTCCGGCATTGATGCCCCAGGCAGCGCGCCATCCCGTCAGCGCGCTTATCTGCACCGCAATCACAGGAAAAACGGCCTGCGCCAGCGAGAGCCCCAGCGCGATGGCGCCGAGCGCCTTGCCTGCATCAAGGGGGAACTGGCGCGCCGTTGCGGTCAGCGCAGTATGCACCATCAGTCCCTGGCCGCCGAGGCGCAGAAAGTAAAACCCGATGCACAGCATCCACGCCGCCTGTGCGCCGGAAACCAGCAGGCAGGCCGTGAGCAGCAAAAGGGTGACCGCCAGCGTGAAGCGGCGGGTCGTGGTGTAGTCAATCAGCCGTCCGGCCCAGGTCAGCGTGATGGCGCTCATCACCGTTCCGATTGCGTACAGGCCGCCCAGTCCGCCGTCGGTGAGCCCAAAGGCCTCACGAAAATCCTGCCCGTAAAGTGAGACAAAATAGGTCTGTCCAAAGCTGGACATGGCCATCAGCATCGCACCGAACGTAAGGTGAGAGGCGTGATGAAACATAAACCGAAAAAGCTGACGCATGAATATCCCTGAAGGCGGGCTGCAGCCCGCCGATTAATCACGACGTGTCCGTACCGGCTGCTGCGGACACGGCGCCTGCGTCCCTGAAGCAGGTACACGCGGGTTCACCGTGAAAGGTGGCAGTCCCGTAACGGATATGAGAGAACGGTACCCGGCGCGGACTGGCTGTCGCGGCAGGCTCTCTGATAAAGGACGGGCGAAGAGAAACTCAGGGTGGCGTAATGTGCATGACTCACAGTCAGATATAAAATGCTGCCGAAACGATAATTTTTAATGCTCTTCAGGTCAAGCCTGAAAACGGGCTCCTCATGCCCGCCGCAGGGGGAGTCGCACAAAAACAGTGGATAGCCGCTTGATTAACGCCCGTGACCGGGCCAGAATTGCGGCGAGGTGATGGCGTTCCACCTTACCCAACCGCTTCCCCTGAGAAGCTGATGACGCCTGATATTACTCCCCTTTAACCGGGAGTATGTCAGGCCGCCCCGTATCATCAGCCTGCATACTCCCTCTGACACAGAGGTAAACCCCGTGAAATCTTATCTGGCCATTATCATTGGTGGATCCGCTGGCTGCCTGATCCGCTGGCTGCTTGGCGCACGCCTGAACAGCCTGTTTCCTGACCTGCCACCGGGCACGCTGGTAGTGAACCTTGCGGGCGGATTTATCATTGGTGCGTCGCTGGCCTGGTTCATGCGCCATCCTGACCTGGATCCGGCCTGGCGATTACTTGTTATCACCGGGCTGTGCGGTGGGCTGACCACGTTTTCCACGTTTTCCCTGGAAATATTCTCACAGCTGCAGTCCGGTAATTATTTCTGGGCGTTTACTTCACTGCTGGTAGGGGTCGTCTCAGAAAACGGAAAATAAAGCACGCTAAGCCGGTTGCAGCGGCCGTAGCGGCCTGAACTTGCCCGCGCCGATCTTGGCGCTGCTGCGCCAGAGGTAATCGCCGGTCAGGTTGATGTGCTCCCAGCCGAGCGGCGACAGGTACTGCAACAGGCCGTCATCGACGGCTTGACCGTGGCCACGCAAGGCGTTCGCGGCCCGCTCCAGATAGACCGTGTTCCATAGCACGATGGCCGCCGTCACCAGGTTGAGGCCGCTGGCCCGGTAGCGCTGCTGCTCGAAGCTGCGGTCGCGGATTTCCCCCAGGCGGTTGAAGAACACGGCGCGGGCCAGCGCGTTGCGCGCCTCGCCTTTGTTCAGCCCGGCATGCACGCGGCGGCGCAGCTCGACGCTTTGCAGCCAGTCCAGGATGAACAGTGTGCGCTCGATGCGTCCCAGCTCACGCAGGGCGACGGCCAGGCCGTTCTGGCGCGGGTAGCTGCCAAGCTTCCTGAGCATCAGCGAGGCCGTCGCCGTGCCCTGCTTGATCGAGGTGGCCATCCGCAGGATTTCATCCCAATGGGCGCGGACGTGCTTGATGTTGAGCGTGCCGCCGATCATCGGTTTCAACGCCTCGTAGGTGGCATCGCCCTTCGGGATGTAGAGCTTGGTGTCGCCCAGGTCACGAATGCGCGGGGCGAAGCGGAAGCCCAGCAGGTGCATCAACGCGAAGACGTGGTCCGTGAACCCTGCCGTGTCGGTGTAGTGCTCCTCGATCCGCAGGTCGGATTCGTGATACAGCAGGCCGTCGAGCACGTAGGTCGAGTCGCGCACGCCGACGTTCACGACCTTGGTGTGGAACGGCGCGTACTGGTCGGAGATATGGGTGTAGAACGTCCGCCCTGGGCTGCTGCCGTATTTCGGATTGATGTGGCCGGTGCTCTCGGCCTTGCTGCCGGTGCGGAAGTTCTGGCCGTCCGACGATGACGTGGTGCCGTCGCCCCAATGCCCGGCGAAGGGATGTCGGAACTGCGCGTTGACCAGCTCGGCCAGTGCCGCCCCGTAGGTTTCGTCGCGGATGTGCCAGGCTTGCAGCCAGGCCAGCTTGGCGTAGGTCGTGCCGGGGCACGATTCCGCCATCTTGGTCAGGCCCAGGTTGATCGCGTCGGCGAGGATCGTGGTCAGCAACAGGTTTTTGTCCTTGGCCAGGTCGCCTGACTTCAGGTGGGCGAAGTGCCGGGTGAAGCCCGTCCATTCGTCTACCTCCAGCAGCAATTCGGTGATCTTGACGTGCGGTAGGATCATCGCCGTCTGGTCGATCAGGGCCTGTGCGGTATCGGGCACCGCCGCATCGAGCGGCGTGATCTTCAGGCCCGACTCCGTGATGATGGCGTCCGGCAGCTCGTTGGCCAGCGCCATGCGGTTGACGGTGGCGAGCTGCGTTTCCAGCAGCGTCAGCCGGTCATGCAGGTACTGGTCGCAATCGGTGGCCACGGCCAGCGGCAATTCGCTGGCCTGCTTGAGGCTGGCGAATTTCGCGGGCGGCACCAGGTAGTCCTCGAAGTCCTTGAACTGGCGCGAGCCTTGCACCCAGATGTCGCCGGAGCGCAGCGCGTTCTTCAGCTCCGACAGCGCGCACAGTTCGTAGTAGCGCCGGTCGATGCCGGTGTCGGTCATCACCAGCTTCTGCCAGCGCGGCTTGATGAACTCGGTCGGCGCGTCGGTGGGCACCTTGCGGGCGTTGTCGCTGTTCATGCTGCGCAGCACCTCGATGGCGTCGAGTACGTCCTTGGCGGCGGGCGCGGCCCGCAACTTGAGCACGTCGAGAAATTCCGGCGCGTAGCGGCGCAGCGTGGCGTAGCTCTCGCCGATGCGGTGCAGGAAATCGAAGTCCTCGGGTTGCGCGAGCCGCTGCGCTTCGGTGACGCTCTCGGCGAAAGCATCCCAGGACATGACGGCCTCGATGGCGGCGAACGGATCGCGGCCCGCTTGCTTGGCCTCGATCAGCGCCTGGCCGATGCGCCCGAACAGCCGCACCTTGGCATTGATCGCCTTGCCGGATGCCTGGAACTGCTGCTGATGCTTGTTCTTGGCGGCATTGAACAGCTTGCCCAGGATGCGGTCATGCAGGTCGATGATTTCGTCGGTGACGGTGGCCATGCCCTCGATGGCGAGCGCCACCAGGGTCGCGTAACGCCGCTGCGGCTCGAACTTCGCCAGGTCGGCGGGCGTCATCTGGCCGCCCTCGCGGGCGATCTTGAGCAGCCGGTTCTGGTGAACCAGCCGCTCGATGCCGGAGGGCAGGTCGAGCGCCTGCCACGCCTTGAGGCGTTCGATGTGTTCCAGCATGTGCCGCGAGTTCGGTTTGACCGGGGATTGCCGCAGCCAGGCCAGCCACGTCGTCTTGCCGTTGTCGCGGCGCTTGAGCAGATCGTCGAGGCGACGGCGATGCACGTCCGTCAGCGGCTCAGCCAAGGCGTCGTAGAGACGCCGGTTGGCGCGGGTAATCGCTTCGGCGCTCGCCCGCTCGACGGCGTTGAGGGCGGGCACAATGACCGACTGCCGCCGCAGGTGCTCGATCAAGGCTCTGGCCAGCACGATGCCCTTGTCGGTTTGCATGGCCAGCTCGGTCAGCAACTGGACAGCCTGCCGGTAGTGGCCAATCGTGAACGGCTGGAAGCCGAACACCGTTTGCAGCTCGACCAGGTGCTCGCGTCGGGTCTGCTCACGCTGCCCGTACTCGTCCCAGCTTTCGATGCCGACCTTGAGCTGGTTGGCGACCAGTCTCAGCAATGGCGGGAACGGTGGCTCATCAGCGCCAAGGATGACGCCGGGAAAGCGCAGGTAGCAGAGCTGCACCGCGAAGCCCAGCCGATTGGCCGGGCCGCGCCGCTGCCGGATGATGGAGAGGTCGCTTTCGCTGAACGTGTAGTGACGGATCAACTCATCCTTGGTGTCCGGCAACGCCAGCAGGCTTTCGCGCTCGGCGGCGGAGAGGATCGAACGGCGGGGCATGCGGTTTCCTTCTTCTTGAAAACGTAGGTTTGTGACAAGCCCGCCAAGGCAACCGGCGCGTGTCATTTTCAGAAGACGACTGCACCAATTGACGGGGTGTGACACCAAGTGTGCAGGCCACTCCTGACAGCGCAATATCAGAAGTCATCTGCACCGATCTCGACTATGCTCAATACTCGTGTGCACCAAAGCGAGGTGTGGGCATGGCGTCAGACACATCACCGATCACCGAACAAGGCGTAGCCACCCTGCCCGAGGCGGCATGGGCGCAAGCCCGGCACCGAGCAGAAATCATCGGGCCGCTGGCAGCGCTTGAGATGGTCGGGCATGACGCCGCCGACGCCGCTGCTCAAGCGCTTGGCCTGTCCCGGCGGCAGGTGTATGTCCTGATCCGCCGTGCCCGGCAAGGCGCGGGGCTGGTGACGGACTTGGCTCGCGGCCGATCCGGCGGCGGCAAAGGCAAGGGGCGTCTGCCGGAACCGGTCGAACGCATCATCCGCGAGCTGCTGCAAAAGCGCTTCCTGACCAAGCAGAAACGCAGCTTGGCGGCATTCCACCGCGAGGTCGCGCAGTCTTGCAAAGCGCAAAAGCTACGGGTGCCGGCGCGCAACACCCTGGCGCTACGGATCGCCGACCTCGATCCGCTCAAGGCCACTCGCCGCCGGGAAGGCCAGGATGCGTCTCGCAGTTTGCAAGGTGTCGGCGGTGAGCCTCCCGCCGTGACCGCGCCGCTGGAACAGGTGCAAATCGACCACACGGTTATCGACTTGATCGTGGTGGACGAGCGCGACCGGCAACCGATTGGCCGTCCGTACCTAACCGTCGCCATTGACGTGTTCACCCGCTGCCTGCTCGGCATGGTGGTCACGCTGGAAGCACCGTCCGCCGTCTCGGTCGGCCTGTGCCTCGCACATGTCGCCTGCGACAAACGCCCATGGCTGGAGGGATTGGCCGTGGAAATGGATTGGCCAATGAGCGGCAAGCCCATGCTGCTCTATCTGGACAACGCGGCCGAGTTCAAGAGTGAAGCGCTACGCCGGGGCTGCGAGCAGCATGGCATCCGGCTGGACTATCGGCCGCTCGGGCAGCCGCACTATGGCGGCATCGTCGAACGGATTATCGGCACGGCGATGCAGATGATCCACGACGAATTGCCTGGAACGACCTTCTCCAATCCCGACCAACGCGGGGAGTACGCCTCCGAGAAGATGGCCGCCCTGACACTGCGCGAGCTGGAGCGCTGGCTCGCACTGGCAGTCGGCACCTATCACGGCTCCGTGCACAACGGTCTGCTTCAGCCGCCGGCCGCGCGCTGGGCCGAGGCTGTGGCGCGCATCGGTGTACCAGCCGTCGTCACCCGCGCCACGGCTTTCCTTGTCGATTTTCTGCCGATCATCCGCCGGACGCTGACCCGAACCGGCTTCGTCATCGATCACATCCACTACTACGCCGACGCGCTCAAGCCGTGGATCGCGCGGCGCGACCGCCTTCCCGCTTTCCTGATTCGGCGCGACCCGCGCGACATCAGCCGTATCTGGGTGCTGGAACCGGAGGGTCAGCACTACCTGGAAATCCCCTACCGTACCTTGTCGCACCCGGCTGTCACCCTCTGGGAGCAACGCCAAGCATTGGCGAAATTGCGGCAGCAAGGGCGTGAACAGGTGGATGAGTCGGCGCTGTTCCGCATGATCGGCCAGATGCGCGAGATCGTGACCACCGCTCAGAAGACCACACGCAAGGCGCGGCGTGACGCGGATCGTCGGCAACACCTCAAGGCATCCGCTCGGCCGGACAAGCCCGTTCCGCCGGAAACGGACATTGCCGACCCGCAGGCCGACAACCTGCCGCCGGCCAAACCGTTCGACCAGATCGAGGAGTGGTAGCCGTGGACGAATATCCCATTATCGACCTGTCTCACCTGCTGCCGGCGGCGCAGGGTCTGGCCCGTCTGCCAGCGGACGAGCGCGTGCAGCGTATCCGCGCCGACCGCTGGATCGGCTACCCGCGAGCAGTCGAAGCGTTGAACAGGCTAGAAACCCTGTATGCGTGGCCGAACAAACAACGCATGCCCAACTTGCTGCTGGTCGGCCCGACCAACAACGGCAAGTCGATGATCATCGAAAAGTTCCGGCGCACGCATCCGGCCAGTTCTGACGCCGACCAGGAACACATCCCGGTGCTGGTCGTGCAGATGCCGTCCGAACCGTCAGTGATGCGCTTCTACGTCGCGCTGCTCGCCGCGATGGGTGCGCCATTGCGCCCGCGCCCACGGCTGCCGGAAATGGAGCAACTGGCGCTGGCACTGCTGCGCAAGGTCGGGGTGCGCATGCTGGTCATCGACGAGCTGCACAATGTCCTGGCCGGCAACAGCGTCAACCGCCGAGAATTTCTCAATCTGCTGCGTTTCCTCGGCAACGAGCTACGCATTCCGCTGGTCGGGGTCGGCACGCGCGACGCCTATCTGGCGATCCGCTCGGATGACCAGTTGGAAAACCGGTTTGAGCCGTTGATGCTGCCTGTGTGGGAGGCCAACGACGATTGCTGCTCGCTGCTGGCCAGCTTCGCCGCTTCGCTCCCGCTGCGGCGGCCTTCGCCAATTGCTACGCCGGACATGGCCCGCTACCTGCTAACGCGCAGTGAGGGCACCATCGGCGAACTGGCGCACCTGCTGATGGCAGCGGCCGTTGCCGCCATCGAAAGCGGCGAGGAAGCGATCAACCACCGCACGCTCGGCATGGCCGATTACACCGGTCCCAGCGAGCGGCGACGCCAGTTCGAGCGGGAGCTGATGTGAAACCGGCATCACGCTGGCCGCTGCATCCGGCACCCAAGGAAGGCGAAGCGCTGTCCTCGTGGCTCAATCGTGTCGCCGTCTGCTACCAGATGGATATGCTCGATCTGTTGGAACACGATCTCGGTCACAGCCAGGTCGATGATCTGGACATTGCGCCACCATCGTTGTTGCTGACGGCGCTGTCCCAGCGAAGCGGCATCGAGCTGGACCGGCTGCGCTGCATGAGTTTTGCCGGCTGGGTGCCGTGGTTGCTCGATAGTCTCGACGACCGGCTTCCGGCCGCCCTGGAAACTTATGCGTTCCAGCTCTCGATTTTGCTGCCGAAGCGCAATCGCAAGACAAGATCGGTCGCGAGTTGGCGCGCATGGCTGCCCAGCCAGCCGATCCGCCGGGCGTGTCCGATCTGCCTGAATGATCCGGCGAACCAGGCTGTGCTGCTCGCGTGGAAGTTACCTCTGATGCTGAGCTGTCCTATGCATGGCTGCTGGCTGGAGTCCTATTGGGGCGTGCCGGGGCGGTTTCTCGGCTGGGAGAGTGCCGACGCTGCGCCGCGCACGGCCAACGACGCAATAGCGGCGATGGATCGGCGTACCTGGCAGGCGCTGACGCAGGGGTACGTGGAGCTGCCGCGCCGGCGCATCCACGCCGGCCTGTGGTTCCGGCTGCTGCGCACGCTGCTGGATGAGCTGAACACCCCGCTTTCGCATTGCGGGGTTTGTGCCGGCAGCGTCCGCTATGTCTGGGAGCGCTGCGGTCATCCGCTGCGCGCCGGACAAAGCCTATGGCGTCCTTACGAAATTCTGGACCCGGCGGTGCAGTTGCAGATGCTGGAGGCGGCGGCCACCGCCATCGAACTGATCGAATCGAAGGTGGTGAGTCCACACGGGGAGCTGGCGGCGTTGTTCTCGCTGGAGACGCAAACCGGGTTTACCAATGGCCTGTCCGAGAAGAAACGTAACCCTGAGCCTGTCGATCACTGGCGGGAGGCGGTCAAGGCGCTCGACGAGGCTATTGCCGAGGCCCGGCACAATTGCGAGACGGCCCGGTCACTGTTCACCTTGGCATCTTATGGACGGCGCGACCCCGAGTCCCTGGATCGCCTTCGCGTCACGTTTGCCCAGGAGGGCATTCCCCCGGAATTTCTGTCACATTATGTTCCAAGCGGACCCTTTGCATTCCTTAGTATGAATGACGGGTTAAGTGACAAAATTTGACCATCAGAACTTTCTGACTCAGACTGTCACATAATCGAACGTATAAGTGACAGGTGCAAGATGCTGATTGGCTATATGCGGGTATCGAAAGCGGATGGTTCCCAGGCCACCGACTTGCAGCGTGATGCGCTGACCGCTGCCGGTGTCGATCCGGCGCATCTCTACGAAGATCAGGCGTCCGGCAAACGCGAGGATCGCCCCGGCCTCGCCGCATGCCTGAAAGCACTGCGCGAAGGCGACACGTTGGTGGTGTGGAAGCTGGATCGACTCGGGCGCAATCTTCGGCATCTGATCAACACCGTGCACGATCTGACCGGGCGAGGCATCGGCCTGAAGGTGCTGACCGGTCACGGCGCGGCCATCGACACCACGACGGCCGCCGGCAAGCTGGTCTTTGGCATCTTCGCTGCGCTGGCCGAGTTTGAGCGCGAACTAATCGCCGAGCGCACGATTGCAGGCTTGGCATCGGCGCGGGCGCGTGGCCGGAAGGGCGGTCGGCCGTTCAAGATGACCGCCGCCAAGCTGCGGCTGGCATTGGCGGCAATGGGGCAACCAGAAACCAAGGTTGGCGATCTCTGCCTGGAACTTGGCATCACGCGGCAGACCCTGTACCGGCATATCTCGCCGAAGGGTGAACTGCGCTCAGATGGTGAGAAACTGCTTAGCAAGCCATGACCCCAACATCCAGCCGGATGCTGGGAACCCCTAGAGCAAGCCAAGGGCCAACCCCGTTCCTATGCCTAGCATGGCTATAGCTACGGTGAGCTGTACCGTGCGCAGCGTGACCTTCTGCAAGACGCGCTTTCCCACAAAAGCGCCGATGAATGCGCAGATTGTCCCAACGGCAACAGGCAGTACCAATGCCTGAGCCTGAGTAAATTGACCGGCAAGCATGGCGGTGCCATACACCACGAGGCGCACGGCATCGACGATCACCGCCGAAACAACCCCCGTCGCCACGAATGCATCCTTGGACAAGCCAGCTTTCAACAGAAACGCCGAGCGCAATGCGCCCTGATTGCCTGAGAGTCCTCCGAAGAAGCCAGAGAGCGCCCCACCAACTGGAAGCCAGCGTGGAGGAAAGGCCAGTGCTTGAAAACGCGGGGATAGTTCCAGCAGTGCAAACAGCACGATCAAACTGCCGATAACCGCCTTCACAGGTGTGATCTCGAAATCCGAGTCAGCGAAGCTGTACTGCCACAAGGCCGGCAGTCGGTCGAACAACGTCAGGGATGCCGCACCAAGAATCGCCGTGATAGCAGCAGGCACGCTGAACTTCGCCACGACAGGCCAATCGGCTTGCCGGGCCATCAGCCCGAACTTGAAGAGATTGTTGGCGAAATGCACCACAGCAGTCGCCGCGATGGCTAATGGCAATGGGAAGAACAGGGCGAACACCGGCATCAGGATCGTTCCCAAACCGAAGCCTGAAAACAAGGTCAGCCCAGATGTCAGTAGGGCCACAAGGCCGATCAGAACGAACTCCATGATGCGCGCCTTTATTTATCGTGTTTCGTTATCGAAGTTCGATTATTATGCTCCAACGAAACCAAAGATCAAGATGTGACCATGACCGATACCACCAAGACTGACCGCAGCCCGTGGGCTGTTTTTCTGGTCTTTCTCCGATTGGGCCTGACCTCTTTCGGCGGCCCGATTGCCCATTTGGGCTACTTCCGCGATGAGTTCGTGACGCGACGGCAGTGGTTGACCGAGCGCAGCTATGCAGATTTGGTCGCCCTCTGCCAATTCCTGCCGGGGCCGGCCAGCAGTCAGGTTGGCATCGCAATTGGGCTGTCACGATCCGGCTATGCCGGGGCGTTGGCTGCGTGGGCTGGTTTCACGCTGCCTTCAGCGATTGCGCTGATCCTGTTTGCGCTGGGCATTGCCAGCTACGGGGATGCGATGCCGTCTGGCGTACTGCATGGATTGAAGGTGGTCGCCGTGGCGGTGGTCGTGCAAGCCGTATGGGGAATGGCTCGCAATCTCTGTCCAGACGCACCGCGCATCACCATCATGGCGGCGGCAACCTGCTTTGTTCTTTTGGTGCCGTCCACCTTGGGGCAGGTGGGGGTTATCGCCATTGCAGCGGTCATAGGTCTGTTGCTATTCAAACCTCAGCAGGGGGCAGCGCATGATCCATTGCCAATTGCCATCCGGCGTCGCGTTGGATTGTTCTGGCTGACGCTGTTCTTTGCGCTGCTGATGGGGTTGCCGTTGTTGACCGCCACATTCCCGAACCAGACGCTGTCGATGGTGGATGCCTTTTACCGGGCTGGATCACTGGTCTTTGGTGGCGGGCACGTCGTGCTCCCGCTGTTGCAAGCCGAAGTGGTGCCTTCCGGCTGGGTCAGCAATGACGCATTTCTGGCAGGCTACGGTGCCGCGCAGGCGGTTCCTGGCCCCTTGTTCACCTTTGCGGCGTTTCTCGGTGCTTCGATGAACCAGGCACCCTCCGGCTGGTTTGGTGGCTTGGTCTGCCTGCTTGCGATCTTCGCGCCGTCCTTCCTGCTGGTCGTGGGTGCGTTGCCGTTTTGGGAACGTCTGCGCCGCAACTCCCGCACGCAAGCGGCGTTGTTGGGCATCAACGCGGCCGTGGTTGGCCTGCTGCTGGCAGCCCTCTATCAACCGGTATGGACGAGCGCGATTCATGCACCGCAAGACTTCGGCTTGGCCCTTGTGGCATTAGTTGCCCTGATGTTCTGGAAGCTGCCGCCGTGGCTAGTCGTAGTTGGTAGTGGTGTCGCGGGCTGGTTGTTGAGCGTGACCCTGTGAGGTTCCGAGCGTGACCGACAAAGACCTTTACGGTGGATTGATCCGTTTGCACATCCTGCATCACGCAGCCGAAGAACCCATCTTCGGCCTCGGCATCATCGAGGAATTGCGACACCACGGTTACGAGATCAGCGCAGGCACCTTGTATCCGATGCTGCACGGATTGGAAAAGAAGGGCTATCTCACTTCACGGCATGAGCGCACCGGTCGACGGGATCGGCGGGTGTATGAGATCACCGAGCAAGGCCGCGTGGCGCTGACCGATGCCAAAGCCAAGGTCAAGGAGCTGTTTGGCGAACTGATTGAAGGCAAATGATTTGCTTATGGTTGTAGTGCAGTTGACTTCTGATAGTCCGTGCAGTCGCCTTCTGAAAGTGACAGCGCGGCACGGGAATCAAGGCATTGCGATTCTCGAAAATAGTTCTTGAAATTCTATTCTTGATTGCATATCATCTCAACGAGTTTCGATAAGAAAGGATGCGCATGCGACCGTCTGTTGTGCTTGACATGAAGCGAAGCGCAGTGCGTGAAGCGGTAGGCCGCTTTCGCGCCGCGAACCCGCGCGTCTTCGGCTCGGTGCTGCATGGCACCGACCGGGATGGCAGCGACCTCGACCTGTTGGTCGATGCGCTGCCCGGTGCCACGTTGTTGGACTTGGGCGATTTGGAAGAAGAACTGAAATCGCTGCTCGGCGTTGACGTCGATCTGCTGACTCCCGGCGACCTGCCGCCGAAGTTCCGGGCCAAGGTGCTCGCGGAGGCGCAACCGATATGAGCGAGAACCGCCTGCCCGATTACCTCGACCACATTCAGCAGGCCGCAACCGATGCGCGCAGCTTCGTGGAAGGGATGGCCAAGGACGACTTCTTGGCCGACAAGCGCACCCAGCAGGCCGTCATCATGAGCCTGATCGTCATCGGCGAGGCGGCCACAAAGGTGATGGATGGCTACGTCGAGTTCACCCAGGCGCATGCCGACGTGCCGTGGCGCAGCATGCGCAATATGCGTAATCGCATGGCTCACGGCTATTTCGACATCAACCTCGATGTGGTGTGGGAGACGGTACAGGAATGGCTGCCGGCGTTGCTCCAGCAATTGCCCGCCGTGCGTCAGGATGCCGACGATGAAGACCGTAACGACAACTGTGAAAGAGGGATCTCCGATGACTGTTGAATCGAGAATATTTTCTGTAGCCGAGTATGTTCAGCCGTCCGAAGGCGAGCCTATTCGTTCCGTTGTGCTTGAAACCCGAGACTCAATTATCGTGGTTTGGCATGTCCATCCCGGGCAGGAAATTGCGGCTCACATTCATCCTCACGGCCAAGACACGTGGACTGTTTTGTCGGGAATGGCTGATTACTTTCAGGGCAATGGGATTGTTCGTGCCCTCAGGGAAGGTGAGATAGCCGTGGCAAGACCGGGCCAAGTGCACGGGGCGCGAAATACAGGTACCGAGCCATTTGTGTTAGTCTCGGTTGTGGCATCAGCCAATGCCGGTTTCGTATTGGCTGAGCGATAGAGCCCAATCTCTGGAGTTGGTCCAATGAGCGGTCGGGGAGATAGGTAACAGACATGCAGCGGACACGGCTGCTAAACCAGGTCGCAAACCTCCTTGCGTCGCAGCGTGCCGCAAGCGACGCGATCAATCGAATGGGGTCGGCATGAGACTGAACACCATCCAGTTCCCGACCGCGTAGCCGCCTGTCCTGCCGATCAGGTCTTGACCATCGACGCCTGGGATCAGTCCTGAATGTTCTTGGAGACCACTACGTTATGAGCCGCAGCCGCCGCAAAACACCCATCGTCGGGCACACGACCTGCGGCAGCGAGCGCGAGGACAAGAAGCTCTGGCATCAGCGCTGGCGCACCCGTGAGCGCACGGCGCTGACCAGCGCGTCGCCCGAAGCCCTGAGCGCCCATCTGCCCCTGCTGGAAAACCAGGCCAGCAGCGTCTGGTCGATGGGCAAGGATGGCCGCTCCTACTGGCCCGTCAAGCGCCAGGCCGCCACGGCGGATCGCATCGCCAATCACAAGGGACGCAACCCGCAAGAACGCGCCTCCCTGAAAAAGCGCCTGCTGCGCAAGTGGATGAGCAAATGAAGCTCTCCTTCCATCAGCACATTGCGCTGTTCTGGATGATCGGTGCTCCGGGCGTCTTCGCGCCCGTGATCGAGAACGCCAAGCGGCCCGATGCCGGCGCCGTCATGGCGTGGGGTGTCGCGATCGTGGCGGTGATGATCCTCTTCACCCCTTTGCTGCTGCGCTGTCCACCATTCCGGCGCTGGTATGGCCGGACGGATGCGCTGTCGGAGCGGCAGCGCCAGGCGCTTGCCGAGCGCGGCCTGCGCCGCTACTACCAGACCGCTTTCGATGACGGCTACGTGCCCCGCGTGATGCCCTACGTGTGGCGCATCATCTGGACGGTCGGCGGGTTGATGGCTGTGACCGCCGTACTGCCTACCAACACCGGACGGCCAGCCTTCGATGCCTTGGTGGTCTTCTCGACCTGGTATCCGATAGGCGTGATGCTGCTGGTTTTCGCGTCGAGGCCCCTTGGCCGGTTGATTCGCCAAAGAGCACAGGAGCGGCGGAAATGAGCACGTCAACCATCGAGGCGCTGGCCAGCGCCTGGGCAAGGATTGCCGAGGAAGCGGAATTCCCCGCTGACTACGAGGGGACTGCCACACCACAAGCGCATCGGGCTAGCGAAGCTATTCAGGAGCAGATTCGGGAGCGCATCGTCGCCACCAACGACATGCGGCTGTTCAGCCTGCTGCACCTGCTGGGTCAGGCGTCGCTGCGCATGGAGCAAGCGCTGTGGCCGGAGGATTACGAGCGGATGACGCGCGAGGTTGAGGAAGCCCTGCGGCAAGCCACCGACGCCAACGCCAGATCGTACACCCACGAAGAAGTGATGCAGGCGATGCAGGAACGCATCGACCGGGCGCGAGACAAGCCATGTTGATTGGCTATGCGCGCGTCTCGACGCAGGATCAGAACCTGGAGCTGCAACGCGAAGCCTTGAGCAAGGCCGGATGTAAAAAGGTCTTCGAGGACAAGGTGAGTGGCACGCGGGCAGACCGGCCTGGCTTGGCCAAGACGCTCGAAATGCTGCGCGAAGGCGATACTTTGGTCGTCTGGAAGCTCGACCGGCTGGGCCGGTCGGTCAAGCAACTGGTCGATCTGGTCGGCGATCTGCACAAGCACGGTGTCCAGTTCAGGAGCCTCACCGACTCCATCGACACCGGCACACCATCCGGGCGGTTCTTCTTCCACGTCATGGCGAGCCTTGCCGAAATGGAGCGCGAGCTGACCGTCGAGCGCACCCGCGCCGGGCTGGAAGTCGCCAAGCAGCTCGGCCGCAAAGGCGGCCGCAAGCCGAAGATGACCGACAGCAAGATCGAGTCGGCCAAGAAGCTGCTGGCCAGCGGGGTGCCGCCCAAGGACGTGGCCAAGAACCTCGGCGTGTCCATTCCGACGCTGTACCGCTGGGTGCCAGCCTCCACGCACGCTTAGCGTGCTTTATTTTCCGTTTTCTGAGACGACCCCTGGTACACGTAACCGGCTCCATTCTGATGACTGCCCTGGGTTTTTTTGTCGTCACATGGCTGCTGTGAGCGTGTGGCTGATGACGGATAAAAATGCCCCTGCCTGCGGCAGCTTTACAGGGCTTTACCTCTTCCGCCTGAAGCGGGCCGGACGTTATGATAAAATTAACGTCACGCTAATTCGTTAATTTATCAGCAATTAATTATCGTATTTTTTATATCTTCAGCGTAGCTCAGCCGGCTTATCCTCTGATAACCAGCGGTTGTATATCAGGGGAAGGCCTGTTTTTTTTGAATAAAGGGAGGGAGTGTGTCAGAAATCCCAGACAGAAATAAAAAGAGGATGTCAGAAGTGCCATCTGCATTTTTCAGCTCGCCCGCAGCCGGCGGCATCGTGCTCATCATCGCCTCAGCAGCCGCTATCATCGTGGCTAACTCTCCGCTCAGGGAGGGATATGAGGTATTCCTGAAATACAACGCCGCCGGCCTCTCCGTTGAGCACTGGATAAACGACGCCCTGATGGCCGTGTTCTTCATGATGGTCGGCCTGGAAATCAAGCGCGAGCTTCTCACCGGTCAGCTTGCCACCTGGGGCCAGCGCGCGCTGCCGGGATTTGCCGCGCTGGGCGGGATGGCCGTGCCTGCGGCCATTTACGTATGGTTTAATGCGGGCAGCGATGAAACCCTCGCTGGCTGGGCAATTCCTGCCGCCACGGACATTGCCTTTGCGCTCGGGGTACTGGCACTGCTGGGCAGTCGCGTACCTGCCTCGCTGAAAATTTTCCTGTCGGCGCTGGCTATTCTGGACGACATGGGCGCAGTGGCTATTATTGCGCTCTTCTATACCAGTAATATTTCGTTTCTGATGCTGGCCGGTGCGGCGGTCACGGTTGCTCTGCTGTTTATCATGAACCGTGCCGGGATTACCCGGCTGTTTCCCTATCTGCTGGCGGGGGGCGTGCTGTGGTTTTTCATGCTTCAGTCCGGGGTGCACGCCACCATCGCGGGTATCCTGCTGGCGCTCTTTATCCCGCTGCGGGTAACCGATCCGGATAAACAATCCCCTCTTGCCCGGCTGGAGCACGGCATCAATCCGTGGGTGACGTTTCTGATACTGCCGCTGTTTGGCTTCGCAAATGCGGGGGTCGCGCTCTCCGGTATGACGGCTGATGACCTGATGTCGCCGGTACCGGTCGGCGTTGCGCTGGGCCTGTTTGTTGGCAAGCAGGCGGGCATTTTCGGCCTGTCGCTGCTGGCCGTCAGCCTGGGCCTGGCAAAACGGCCTGAAAAAAGTACCTGGCTGCAGGTTTACGGCGTATCGGTCCTGTGCGGAATAGGGTTTACCATGAGCCTGTTTATCGGCAACCTGGCGTTTGCAGAAAGCCCCCTGTTGGTGGACGAGGTCAAGGTGGGGGTACTTGCCGGCTCTGTACTGGCAGCACTGGCGGGTATGCTGATACTGCGCTTTTCTCCTTCGCATCCTTCCCGGTAACGCATTCGGGTCCGGAAAATCCCCGTGATGACGGGGATTTTTATTTCCCTGCAAACTTATTAATCAACAGGGCCACCTTCATTACCGTCGGCATTTATTCAGGTGCTTATCATCACACTGGTGCCCGCATTTATAGTTTGCCGAAAAAATTCGCACCGTTAATCATGCAGGTACAAACAAAAAGCAGTCTTTTTGTCAATCATGGCAACTTTTCCTGGCCGCCCCCGGTTATGTCGGTTCTCTCGCCTGTTATTAATGTAGCGGGTAATGTCCCATTTCAAAAAGGGGAAAGGGAGAGGCATGCTGATGTCTAAAATCAGAATGCCCCCGGAGTTCTGTTTATGGATGAGAACCTACAGCTGCTTGTGTCCTGCCAGAATTTTCAGGCCAATGATACCCGCCAGAATCAGTCCGAAACAGGCAATGCGTAACAGGCCCTTATCTTCATTTAAGTAAATTATTCCGTACGCTGCTGTCCCTAAAGCACCAATCCCGACCCAGACCGCATAAGCGGTTCCTACAGGAATAGTCCGTGTTGCCAGGGACAAAAAGTACATGCTCACACCGATAAATGTCAGGCAAAAAATACTGGGGTAGATCCGGGTAAATCCCTCAGTCCGGAGCATTGACGCGGCATAGGGGTTTGAAGGCCAATGGAACGAAAACGTACGTTAAGAATGTAATTTATTGATATTCATAAAAATAAAAAAAGGATCGCTGATTGATCCTTTTGTTTTGCTATTTGAATTTCGATAAACATTAACCACGAGAATGCAGTAGCTCGGCTATCTCATGAGCAATTTCATCGATTGTATGAGTTGCAGTACTACGAGCAACTTTGTCTGCTAATGATGGACTAAAATCGACAACTTCTTGTTTTGTAATATTATGCCATATGGGAAGCAATATTTGCTCACCAGAAATAGCACGAGTGACGATTCCATCAAGTTCATAATTTGTCCAACCTTTGCTTATAAACGCCGGAGACAAAACTACTAACCCAACACGACTGTTTGCTAAACCTTTGTCTATTTTTTGTCTCAGGCTGTCACCAATTCTTAACGTCATTTCGTCATACCATACATTAAGGCCGTGACTGATTAATGAGTTTGCCAGAGAGCGAACAAAATCATCTTTATCCTCTGAGGCATGCGAAATAAATACGTCATGTATCTCGTTGCTCTGTGCTGTTGACGGTGGTCTGTTATCTCTTACCAGACTAGGAACTTCGCTTAACGGCCTATCCTGAATTTCAGGAAGAACCCCTGGAAGAACGCGAACAGAAGCCCTGGTACTCCCCCTTAATCCCTGCATATCTACAGCAATATGCCAATGGCCTGATGAAGGGATCTGTAACCTTATGGGGGAGCGCTTTGCTAACCCACCAATGTAGGAATGTCGTCGGCCATTCTTATAACTACTGAAGTTAGAACTATCCATTAGTCTAACATTTGCACCACTGGTAAGGGTGATTTCAACAATCTCCCCTCTTTTTCTTTGACCAAGATCATTATGGATGAATTGCATGTAAGTCTGCTCTCTTCATTTGAATTGGAAGAATGTAGCCACTTCCTGATTATACTGTATCCAGTGGTTGAGAGTATCTCTTAGTGTGAAAAAATAAATTATAAGACTTTTACTCGGTATGGATGAAGATGTAAAATCCGTAAACCAGAGAATAAATGAGGAAAAAGCGTGACCAAGCACAAAGTTTTCATCAGTTACCACCATGCTAATGACCAATGGTACAAAAACGAACTTGAAAAAATGAATGATGTTTTTGATATTTTTGTGAATCGCTCGGTATCACTTGGTGACATTGATGAAGAAGAAGAACCTCAAAAGATCAGAGAAATAATAAGGGATGAATATTTACGTGATACATCCGCTCTTATTTTACTCGTTGGGACTGAGACTAAAAATAGAAAGCATGTTGATTGGGAATTATATTCATCCATGAGGGATAGTCCCAGAAACGGCAAATCAGGTATTTTTATTATAAATCTTCCTTCAACAGGGACAAACAACATTAGAGCCAGTCATGGTGAAAATGAAAAAAATGAATTTCATCCTAATATAACCGAGTGGATAACAATCAACGACAGAACAACATATAAAGAAATATATCCATATATGCCTGAAAGAGTTATCGATAACTTGATGAGTGAAAAGTCATATATATCAATAGTCAACTGGGATCAGATACACAATAACCCAGAAAACCTTAGAAAAATGATTGAGTTAACATATCAAGATAAAGATAAGTGCGAATACGTTTTTTCTACCCCAATGAGAATGCGTAATGGCTAGCAGAAACAGTAAAGGGGAGTATGATACTCCCCTTTACTTGTTACCAATCCCATTTGGTGGTGTTCACGTTAAATGTTTGTTGAACCCGTGATGTGAAAAAATCATTTACTACTTTAAAATCGTTACATATTTTACTGTAGTTATAGTATTGCTTTTGTATTTTATTTATAGGCGTCAGGTGAACTTTTAATGGTGTATTAGTTATAACATCAATAACTTCATCCTTATCTGATATATATTTATACCATCTTTTATAATTATTTTGATTTTTAGTTAAAAATTTATTTAACACCATTAACA
>NZ_JADDTS010000024.1:15668-53484 GCF_015159675.1 Enterobacter cloacae complex sp. S2 | reverse complement strand
ACGGCTGGCTGCCGGGCTACCTGATCAAAGGCAAAGGCATTCACCTTGAGCATGCAGGCTGGCTGTCGTCGATGCCGTTCATCGCCATGCTGGCGGCGGTGATGCACCTCGATACCCCGCTCGCCGTCATCGCGGCGATGAGCTTCAGCACCTTTATGTGGGGCACCGGCGCGCCCAACATTTTCGCCCTGCTGGCCAAGGCCACCCATCCCCGGGTGAGCGCCACGGCGGGCGGCATTTTCAACGGGCTGGGAAACTTTGCAGGCGCGCTGTCGCCGGCGGTGATGGGCGCGCTTATCGCCTTCACCCACAGCATGGATTCCGGGCTGATTTTTCTGGCGGTGATGGCGGCGGTGGGCTGCGTCCTGTTACTGCCGCTGCTGAGACGTTACTGAGGAGAGTGTCATGACTGATTCAACCGTAACCCACAAAACGGGCATCAAACCTGACCATCTGACGATGGAAGAGTGGGTCGAGTCGCGCATCGCGCGCTTCGAAGGCCGTAAATACGACTGGAACGCGCTGAAGTTCCAGGCCGATTTTGACCCGAAATACCGCCGGGCGCAGATGCGCTACATCGGCACCGGCGCAACCGGCGTGGCGAACGACACCAATACCGTGCAGGCGGACCATTTCACCTTCTCCACCATGGTACTGCCGTCGAAGTGCGAAGGGCCGCTGCACCTGCACGACGACGTGGAAGAGGTGTTCTTCATGCTCAAGGGGCAAATCACGCTGATGATCCAGGATGGCGACAACTACACCGAAACGGTGCTGCGCGAGCGTGACCTGATCTCCGTCCCGCCGGGCATCTATCGCGGCCTGTTTAACCACGGGGAAGAGGAGGCGCTGATGTGCGTCATGCTGGGAACCAACAAGCCGGAAATCCCGACCTATCCGTCCGACCATCCGCTCTCGAAAGTGAAGCGGAACTAAGGGGGCGCCATGACGGGTTTTCGTGAACAGGGAAGCGGCATTCCGCTGATGCTGCTACACGGGATCAGCTCTGGCGCTGCGTCCTGGCACAAGCAGATGGCGCTGAACGGTTTTCGCGTGCTGGCGTGGGACATGCCCGGTTATGGCGAAAGCCCGATGCTGGCCGTAGCGCGGGCAAACGCGGGGGATTACGCCGACGCGCTGGCGGCGATGCTCGACCGCGCCGGTGTCTGGCAGGCAGTGCTGGTTGGCCATTCCCTGGGGGCACTGGTCGCAAGTGCCTTTGCGGCGAAGTTCCCGGATCGCGTCATTCATCTTGTACTGGCCGACGCTGCGCAGGGCTACGGCAATGCCGCGCCGGAGCAGCGGGAGCAGGTCTGGCGCAACCGCGAGCAGCAGATGGCGTTGGGCGGCGAAATCCTCGCCCAGACCCGTGCCGCGAAGCTGCTGCGCCCCGGCGCGCGCGCGGAAGATATCGCCACCGTCGCGGCGGGCATGCGCACGCTGCGCCCGGAAGGCTACCTTGCCGCCGCGTGGATGCTGGCGCATGACGACATTCACGGCTGGCTTAAACGATACGCCGGCACGTTTGAAGTCTGGTGTGGCGAGCAGGACGCGATAACGCAGCCCGAACTGGTGCAGGGGCTGGCGCTGCGCTACGGCATGCCGTTTACCGCAGTTCCGCAGGCCGGGCACGCCAGCTATCTCGATAACGACGTGTTTTTCAACCAACAGCTTTTACGCATTAACGAAGAGGTGCGCGATGAATGCACAAATTGACGGGCGCGTAGCGGTAGTCACCGGCGGTTCTTCTGGCATTGGCTTTGAAACGCTGCGCCTGCTGCTGGGTGAAGGGGCGAAAGTCGCCTTCTGCGGCCGTGACCCGGATCGGCTCGCCAGCGCCCATGCGACGCTGCAAAACGAATTCCCCCACGGGGAGATTTTTTCTTACCGCTGCGACGTGCTGAACGCCGACGAGGTTAAGGCCTTTGCGGATGCGGTGCAGGCGCGCTTTGGCGCGGCTGATCTGCTGATCAACAACGCCGGGCAGGGCTACGTGGCGCACTTCCATGACACCCCGCGCGAGGCGTGGCTGCACGAGGCAGAGCTGAAGCTGTTTGGCGTCATCAATCCGGTGCAGGCGTTTCAGCCGCTGCTGGAGCAGTCAGACATTGCCTCTGTTACCTGCGTCAACTCCCTGCTGGCGCTACAGCCGGAGGAGCACATGATCGCCACCTCTGCCGCTCGTGCCGCGCTGCTGAACATGACGCTGACGCTCTCGAAAGAGCTGGTGGGTAAAGGCATTCGCGTCAATTCCATTTTGCTCGGCATGGTGGAGTCCGGGCAGTGGCTGCGCCGCTTTGAAAATCGGGCGGACAAAAGCCAGAGCTGGCCGGAGTGGACGGCGGATATCGCGCGCAAGCGCGGCATTCCAATGGCGCGCCTCGGCAGACCGCAGGAGCCCGCGCAGGCGCTGCTGTTCCTCGCCTCGCCGCTGGCCTCGTTTACCACCGGCGCCGCGCTGGACGTTTCCGGCGGCTTCTGTCGCCATCTGTAAGGACGCATCATGAAAAAGGTAATGTTGATTGGTTTTGGCGCCATGGCGCAGGCGGTGATTGAGCGCCTGCCCGCCGGTGTGGCTATCGGCTGGATCGTGGCTCGCCCGTCTCACCATGCCGCCATTCACGACCAGTTTGGCGATGCGGTCGAGGCGCTGACGTCGCCGATGGCGTGCGCGCAAACGCCGGATCTGGTGCTGGAATGCGCCAGCCAGCAGGCGGTGGCCCAGTACGGGGAAGAGATCCTGCGTCGCGGCTGGCATCTGGCCGTCATTTCCACCGGCGCGCTGGCGGACAGCGCGCTGGAGCAGCGCCTGCTCGCGGCGGGCGGAAAACTGACTCTGCTTTCCGGTGCAGTGGCCGGTATCGACGGGCTGGCGGCAGCGAAAGAGGGTGGGCTTGAGCGCGTCACCTATCAGTCGCGCAAAAGCCCGGCCAGCTGGCGCGGCAGCTATGCCGAGCAGCTTATCGATCTGAATTCAGTGGCTGAGGCAAAGGTCTTTTTTGAAGGCAGCGCTCGCGAGGCGGCGCGCCTGTTCCCGGCGAACGCCAACGTGGCGGCGACCGTGGCGCTTGGCGGCGTCGGGATGGATGACACTCGCGTGCAGCTGATGGTTGACCCGGCAACGAAACGTAACACCCACACGCTGCACGTCGAAGGGCTGTTTGGCGAATTCCATCTGGAGCTGAGCGGGCTGCCGCTGGCGTCTAACCCTAAAACCTCCACCCTGGCGGCACTGAGTGCGGTGCGCGCCTGCCGCGAGCTGGCCCTGAGCTGAGGAGTGACGATGGACGATCTGAAGATTTTTATCGGCGGCCAGTGGCGACACGGCGGAGGTAACCCGATGCAGAGCCACTTCCCGGCAGACGGGTCGATCAACGCGACGCTGAACGCCGCCAGTCTGGATGACCTGGAGGAGGCGGTAGACGCCGGAGAGCGCGCGTGGCGCGATCCCGCCTGGCGTAACAGCCTTCCGCACGTGCGGGCGAAGATCCTGCACAAGGTGGCGGATCTTATTGAATCCCGTGTGGATGAACTGGCGCAGATGCAGAGCCGGGATAACGGCAAGCCGCTGGCGGAAGCGTGCGGGCTGGTGATGAGCGCGGCGGGAACGGCGCGCTACTTTGCCGCCGCCTGCGAGCTGCTGGAAGGGGAACTTCCGACACCGCGCCAGCCGGATCTGCTGACGCTGAGCCGCTACGAGCCCCTTGGCGTGGTAGCGGCCATCACGCCGTGGAACTCGCCGATTGCCAGCGAAATGCAGAAGGTCGCACCGGCGATTGCCGCCGGGAACGCGGTGATCCTCAAGCCCGCCGAAGCCACGCCGCTGATGGCGCTGGAGCTGGCGCGGATTTTTGAACAGGCCGGGCTGCCCGCCGGGCTGCTGAGCGTCCTGCCGGGCAAAGGCTCGGTGATTGGCGATGCGCTGGCGCGTCATCCTCGCGTGCGCAAAATTTCCTTTACCGGCGGAACCACTACGGGCCGTCATCTGGCGCACGTGGCGGCGGAAAAACTGATCCCGGCCTCGCTGGAGCTGGGCGGCAAATCGCCGACTATCGTGCTGGAGGATGCCGATATCGAACAGGCGGCGCGTGGGATCTGCTACGGCATTTTCAGCTCGGCGGGGCAGGCGTGCATCGCCGGATCGCGGCTGTTTATCCACGAGAGTATTTACGCCCCGCTGATGGCGAGGCTGCTGGAATTAACTCGCGGGCTGCGCGTCGGGCATCCGTTTACCGACGGCGTGCATGTAGGACCGCTGATCGGCGAGAAACATCGCCAGAGCGTGATCGAGTACGTCGAACTTGCGAAGCGGGAAGGGGGCCGCGTGCTGTGCGGCGGCGAGATCCCCGCCGATCCCGCTCTGGCAAACGGCAGCTTTTTCCAGCCAACCATTATCGAAGGGCTACACAACAGCGCCCGCGCATGTCAGGAAGAGATCTTCGGCCCGGTGCTGGTGGCGATGCCGTTTGGCGATGAAGCGGCGCTTATTCGCGAGGCGAACGACTCGGTTTACGGCCTGGCGGCGGGGATCTGGACGCGCGATACCGGGCGCGCCCTGCGTCTCAGCGAGCAGCTGGAGGCAGGCACGGTGTGGATCAACACCTACAAAGTTTTTGCGATTTCGACCCCGTTCGGGGGCTTTAAAGAGAGCGGTCTGGGCCGCGAGAAGGGTATCCAGGGGCTGAAAGCCTGGATGCAACAAAAGAGCATTTATCTGGCGACGGGTAACAGCGTCAACCACTGGTGCGACTGAGAAAGGGTGAGCAATGAGCGAAATGATAACCGTCGGCGACGCCATCGCCAGAACGCTGGAGCAGTATCAGGTTGAGGCCATCTACGGCGTCATCTCCATTCACAACCTGCCGATAGCGGATGCGGTTGGGCAGCGGGGCAATATCCGCTTTGTACCCGCGCGCGGTGAAGCCGGTTCCGTCACCATGGCCGATGCTCACGGGCGCTTTTCCGGCCTCGGCGTGGCGCTGACCAGCACCGGCGCGGGGGCCGGGAACGCGGTAGGCGCGCTAGTGGAAGCGATGAATGCCTGCACGCCGCTGCTGCATTTAACCGGGCAGGTAGAGAAAGCCTGGCTGGACGCCGACACCGGGTTTATCCATGAAACCCGCGATCAGCTGACCTTCCTGAAGGCCAGCTCAAAACGGGCGTACCGTATCAGCAATGCGAATCAGGCGATAGCCATTCTGCATAAAGCCATCCAGGACGCGCAGACCCCGCCGTGCGGACCGGTCTCGGTGGAAATCCCGATTGATATTCAGGGCGCCAAAATTCCGCTGTCGCTGGTAACCGCCCCGGTAAAACCGGCATCGGTTCCAGCCGTGGATACCGGGATGGTTGACGCGCTGTGGGCGCAGCTCAAACAGGCGAAACAGCCGCTGCTGTGGCTGGGCGGCGGGGCGCTGGGAAGCGCTGAGGCGGTGAAAAAACTGGCGGATGCGGGCATCACCGTGATTTCCAGCACCCACGCGCGCGGCGTGCTGCCGGACGACCACCGCACCAGCCTGCGGGCGTTCCACAACTCGCCGTCGGTGGAGGCGCTGATTGCGCAGTGTGATTTTACGCTGGTCGCCGGTTCACGTCTGCGCAGCAACGAAACCCGCTCCTGGACGCTTGAGCTGCCGTCCCCGCGCGTGCAGATTGATATCGACCCGGCGGCAGCCAGCCGTAACTACTTGATGGATAGCACGTTGATAGCCGATTGTTCCGCGGTGCTTGGCGCGCTGGCTGAAAAAGTGCAGGGCCGCGAGTGGGGCAACGCGCAGTGGGATATGCAGGTGCAGCAGGCGGTCGGGCAAGCTGAGCAGGGGCTGCGCGAGCAGTGCGGCGCCTATGCGAAGCTTAACGACGCCATAGAAAAAGCCCTGCCGAAAGACGGCCTGCTGGTGCGCGATATCACCGTGTCCGGCAGCCTGTGGGGTAGCCGCCTGTTCAGGGCTAACGGTCCGCTGCTGAACATTCACTCTCTCGCCGGGGCGATTGGTATGGGACTGCCGATGGCCATCGGCACCGCGATTGCTAACCCGCAGCGCAGGGTGGTGGGACTGGTGGGCGACGGCGGCCTGAGCCTGAATTTAGGCGAGCTGGCGACGCTGGCGCAGGAGAAAGCCAACGTGACGCTGCTCATCATGAACGACGGGGGCTACGGCGTAATGCGCGGTATTCAGGATAAATATTTTGGCGGGCGTCAGTATTATAACGCGCTGCATACACCGGATTTTACCCTGCTGGCGCAGGCGATTGGCCTACAGGCCTGGAGCGTTGAGCGGGCTGAGGACTTTGATGCGGTGATGACGGAAGCGCTGGCGATGCCGGGGCCGTCGGTGGTGGAAGTGCGGATGGGGCAGATTGGCGCCCTGAAGTTTGCCGGGCCGCCACAGAAAACGCTGTACTGATTGAGCCTTGTTGCCCGGTAGCGCGGCGCGCACCGGGCAGAAGTTTTATTTAATTCCGTCTGCCGCCATGCGGTCACGGATATGCTGCGCGCGTTCAACGGAGGCCGGGTGATCGTCAAACATGGAGCTTTGACGGCCTTCCTCCAGTTTCGCCAGTTTTTCGAAGCTGGTGGCTAAACCCGATGGATTGATGCCGCGTTTGCGCAACAGATCGTAAGAGTAGTCATCCGCTTCCGACTCCTGACGCTGGGAGAACTGGGAGTTAACCAGTTTCTCACCCACGTCGCCCAGCTGCGACTGGGACAGGCTGCCGACAATGCCGCCCGCAGAGGCCGCCGCAGCACGCACGGCATTGGTGCCCAGCGCAACCTGCATCCCTTTCTTCACGTGACCGAGAGCAACGTGACCCATTTCATGGCCGATCACCGCTTCCACTTCGTTGTCGGTCATCATGTCCATCAGGCCGCTGTAAACGCGGATACAGCCGTTAGCCATCGCGAAGGCGTTGACGTCTTTCGCCATATACACCTTGTAGTTCACCGGCTGACCGTTAATGTTGTCGCCCAGCGCGGAAGCAATCTTGTTCAGACGCTGCGTGTAGGTGCTGTTTGCCGGGGCAAGCGTAGCTTTTCCATCCATATCCTTACAGGCCTCGTCGCTCAGCGCTTTCACCTGCGCATCGCTCAATGAGTAGGCCTGAAAAGCTTCTGCGCCTGAGGTCATCAGGCCGTTAGAATCCATATTCTGACAGCCGCTTAGCAGGAGCGTTGTTCCCACAGCCAGCCCAATTGCACGCATTTTCATGATGTTGCTTCCGTACTCGTTAATCTGAATTAATTCCGAAAAATGCACCGTCAACGAAGCCGGTGTCGGGCTAAGTATAAGGAATATCTACAGGGGCGGGCGAGTAGATTGCGCAACATGCGAGCATGATCCAGAGATTTCTTAAGCTGCAAAAGAATGGTCCATGTACATGCCCTGCGGCTTGGGTTACATTGTTGGCACTTTTTTCCGGCGTAGCCCAAAACGCGCTGTCGTCAAGGGCATGGCCTTTAACAGTCCGATCTGGAGTTAAAATGTCCTCACGTAAAGAGCTTGCTAATGCTATTCGTGCGCTGAGCATGGACGCAGTACAGAAAGCCAAATCCGGCCACCCGGGCGCCCCTATGGGCATGGCTGACATCGCCGAAGTCCTGTGGCGTGATTTCCTTAACCACAACCCGCAGAACCCGGCATGGGCAGACCGCGACCGTTTCGTGCTGTCTAACGGCCATGGCTCTATGCTGATCTACAGCCTGCTGCACCTCACTGGCTACGATCTGCCAATTGAAGAGCTGAAAAACTTCCGTCAGCTGCACTCCAAAACTCCAGGTCACCCGGAAGTGGGCTACACCGCTGGCGTTGAAACCACTACCGGTCCGCTGGGTCAGGGCATTGCGAATGCCGTGGGTATGGCGATTGCTGAAAAGACCCTGGCGGCACAGTTCAACCGTCCTGGCCACGACATCGTTGACCACTTCACCTATGCGTTCCTGGGCGACGGCTGCATGATGGAAGGCATTTCTCACGAAGTGTGCTCCCTGGCAGGCACCCTGAAGCTGGGTAAACTGGTTGCGTTCTACGACGACAACGGCATCTCCATCGACGGTCACGTTGAAGGCTGGTTCACTGACGACACCGCCGCACGTTTCGAAGCCTACGGCTGGCACGTTGTGCGCGGCGTTGATGGCCACGATGCTGACTCGATTAAACGTGCCGTAGAAGAAGCGCGCGCCGTGACCGACAAACCGTCCCTGCTGATGTGCAAAACCATCATCGGCTTCGGTTCTCCGAACAAAGCGGGCACTCACGACTCCCACGGCGCACCACTGGGCGACGCGGAAATCGCACTGACCCGTGAAGCGCTTGGCTGGAAACACCCTGCCTTCGAAATCCCATCTGAAATCTACGCGCAGTGGGATGCGAAAGAAGTGGGCCAGGCGAAAGAAGCGGCCTGGAACGAGAAGTTCGCGGCTTATGCGAAAGCCTTCCCACAGGAAGCGGCTGAATTCACCCGTCGTATGAAAGGTGACATGCCGTCTGACTTCGACGCGAAAGCGAACGAGTTCATTGCGAAGTTGCAGGCGAACCCGTCTAAAATCGCCAGCCGTAAAGCGTCTCAGAATGCGATCGAAGCGTTTGGTCCTCTGCTTCCAGAATTCCTCGGCGGCTCCGCTGACCTGGCGCCATCTAACCTGACCCTGTGGTCTGGCTCTAAGCCAATCAACGAAGACACTGCCGGTAACTACATCCATTATGGTGTACGTGAATTCGGTATGACCGCGATTGCCAACGGTATCGCTCTGCACGGTGGTTTCCTGCCGTACACCTCTACCTTCCTGATGTTCGTAGAGTATGCACGTAACGCCGTGCGTATGGCCGCGCTGATGAAACAGCGTCAGGTGATGGTCTACACCCACGACTCCATCGGTCTGGGCGAAGATGGTCCAACTCACCAGCCGGTAGAGCAGGTGGCTTCCCTGCGCGTGACCCCGAACATGAGCACATGGCGTCCATGTGACCAGGTTGAATCTGCGGTGGCGTGGAAATACGGCGTTGAGCGTCAGGACGGCCCGACCGCGCTGATCCTCTCTCGTCAGAACCTGGCGCAGCAGGAACGTACCCCAGAGCAGCTGGCAAACATCGCCCGCGGTGGTTACGTGCTGAAAGATTGCGCGGGCCAGCCTGAGCTGATCTTTATCGCGACCGGTTCTGAAGTTGAACTGGCCGTTGCCGCATGGGAAAAACTGACTGCTGAAGGCGTGAAAGCGCGCGTGGTTTCCATGCCGTCTACCGATGCGTTCGACAAGCAGGATGCCGCGTACCGCGAATCCGTACTGCCTAAAGCGGTCTCCGCTCGCGTGGCAGTGGAAGCGGGTATCGCTGACTACTGGTTCAAATACGTTGGCCTGAACGGCGCTATCGTCGGTATGACCACGTTTGGTGAGTCTGCGCCGGCTGAACAGCTGTTTGAAGAGTTTGGCTTCACCGTTGAGAACGTTGTCGCTAAGGCGAAAGAACTGCTGTAATTGCCGTTTTGCCCGGTGGCGCTAACGCTTACCGGGCCTACAAATGGCATAAAATGTAGGCCGGGTAAGCGTTAGCGCCACCCGGCTTTTTTGTATGCACGATTCCTCAGACATGTAACTGCTCTGTGAATTATTCCACCGAAAATGTGATGCAAGTCATATAGCTCGCTTATTCATCTGGACAGAGATTCCTTTTATTCCCCGATTCGCTTATTCTTGCTGAAGCGTTTCAGTCGATTAAATGTTCGACAATTGACCAATCAATCGCAGTTTGTGACAGCAAGGATTCCCCTTCGGGCGTCGCTGGATTACTCTTTCAGCCACCTCAAACTCAGGGATAGCTTTGCAGGAGATCTATGACCGTACGCGTAGCGATTAATGGCTTCGGTCGCATCGGGCGCAACGTGGTTCGTGCTTTATATGAATCCGGGCGTCGTGCGGAAATCACCGTGGTGGCAATCAATGAACTGGCGGATGCTGCGGGCATGGCGCATTTGTTGAAATATGACACCAGCCACGGTCGCTTTGCCTGGGACGTTCGCCAGGAAAGGGAACAGCTGTTCGTCGGTGACGATGCCATCCGCGTGCTGCATGAGAACAGTATTGAAGAGCTGCCCTGGCGCGAACTGGGTGTGGATGTGGTGCTGGACTGTACCGGCGTGTACGGTAACCGTGAACATGGCGAAGCGCATCTGAATGCTGGCGCGAAAAAAGTGCTGTTCTCCCATCCCGGCAGTCACGACCTCGACGCCACCGTCGTGTTTGGTGTCAACCAGCACGAGCTGCAGGCTGAACACCGCATTGTCTCCAACGCCTCCTGTACCACCAACTGCATTATTCCGGTCATTAAACTGTTAGACGATGCGTATGGCATTGAATCCGGTACCGTGACCACGATTCACTCCGCCATGCACGATCAGCAGGTTATCGACGCCTACCATCCGGATTTACGACGCACTCGCGCGGCGAGCCAGTCCATCATTCCGGTGGATACGAAACTGGCTGCCGGGATCACGCGTATTTTCCCGCAGTTTAACGACCGTTTCGAAGCGATTGCCGTGCGCGTCCCGACGATAAACGTCACCGCAATCGATCTTAGCGTGACGGTGAAAAAACCGGTAAAAGCCTGTGAAGTCAACCTGTTGCTGCAAAAAGCGGCACAGGGAGCATTTCATGGTATAGTTGACTATACGGAATTACCGTTGGTCTCAGTAGATTTTAACCACGACCCGCACAGCGCCATCGTGGATGGCACGCAGACGCGAGTCAGTGGTGCGCACCTCATCAAGACGCTGGTCTGGTGTGATAACGAATGGGGCTTTGCTAACCGAATGCTCGACACCACGTTAGCCATGGCCGCAAAAGGTTTCAGGTAGAGCGCACCTTGCGCTTGCAAAACTTTAAGAATCAACGAGAGGATTCACCATGTCTGTAATTAAGATGACCGATCTGGATCTGGCAGGTAAACGCGTTTTCATCCGTGCCGATCTGAACGTACCGGTTAAAGATGGCAAAGTGACCAGCGACGCGCGTATCCGTGCATCTCTGCCAACCATTGAACTGGCTCTGAAGCAGGGCGCTAAAGTGATGGTCACCTCCCACCTGGGCCGTCCAACTGAAGGCGAGTACAACGAAGAGTTCTCTCTGCTGCCGGTTGTTAATTACCTGAAAGACAAACTGTCCAACCCGGTTCGCCTGGTGAAAGATTACCTGGACGGCGTGGAAGTTGCCGAAGGTGAGCTGGTTGTTCTGGAAAACGTTCGCTTCAACAAAGGCGAAAAGAAAGACGACGAAACCCTGTCCAAAAAATACGCTGCGCTGTGCGACGTATTCGTGATGGATGCATTCGGTACGGCTCACCGTGCGCAGGCTTCTACCCACGGTATCGGTAAATTCGCAGACGTCGCCTGTGCAGGTCCACTGCTGGCTGACGAACTGGAAGCTCTGGGTAAAGCACTGAAAGAACCTGCTCGTCCGATGGTCGCTATCGTTGGTGGTTCTAAAGTTTCTACCAAACTGACCGTTCTGGATTCTCTGTCCAAAATTGCTGACCAGCTGATCGTTGGCGGTGGTATCGCGAACACCTTCGTTGCTGCGCAAGGCCACAACGTGGGTAAATCCCTTTACGAAGCGGATCTGGTTGACGAAGCCAAACGTCTGCTGAGCACCTGTGATATCCCGGTTCCAACTGACGTTCGCGTGGCGACCGAGTTCTCCGAAACTGCTACCGCAACCCTTAAATCTGTTAATGACATCAAAGATGAAGAGCAGATTCTGGACCTGGGCGACGTTTCTGCACAGAAACTGGCTGAAATCCTGAAAAACGCAAAAACTATCCTGTGGAACGGTCCTGTCGGCGTGTTCGAATTCCCGAACTTCCGCAAAGGGACTGAAATCGTGGCTAACGCTATCGCAGACAGCGAAGCGTTCTCTATCGCAGGCGGTGGTGACACCCTGGCAGCTATCGACCTGTTCGGTATCGCTGACAAGATCTCCTACATCTCCACTGGTGGCGGCGCATTCCTCGAATTCGTGGAAGGCAAAGTCCTGCCAGCAGTAGCAATGCTCGAAGAGCGCGCTAAGAAGTAAGCCATTCAGGGGCAGGAAAACCTGCCCAATTTTCAGCGCGCTTATCAGAGCTCGCACCTTTTCTAACGGCCGAAGATACAGGACTAAGCAACATGTCTAAAATTTTTGATTTCGTAAAACCTGGCGTTATCACTGGTGATGACGTACAGAAAGTGTTCCAGGTAGCTAAAGAAAACAACTTCGCTCTGCCAGCAGTTAACTGCGTAGGTACCGACTCCATCAACGCCGTACTGGAAACCGCTGCAAAAGTTAAAGCACCGGTTATCGTTCAGTTCTCTAACGGCGGCGCTGCGTTCATCGCAGGTAAAGGCGTGAAAACTGACGTTCCTCAGGGCGCTGCTATCCTGGGTGCTATCTCTGGCGCACATCATGTTCACCAGATGGCTGAGCACTACGGTGTTCCGGTTATCCTGCACACTGACCACTGCGCGAAAAAACTGCTGCCATGGATCGACGGTCTGCTGGACGCAGGTGAAAAACACTTCGCAGCAACCGGTAAGCCACTGTTCTCTTCTCACATGATCGACCTGTCCGAAGAGTCTCTGGAAGAAAACATCGAGATCTGCTCTAAGTACCTGGCGCGTATGTCCAAAATGGGCATGACCCTGGAAATCGAACTGGGTTGCACCGGCGGTGAAGAAGACGGTGTGGACAACAGCCACATGGACGCTTCTGCTCTGTACACTCAGCCAGAAGACGTTGATTACGCTTACACCGAGCTAAGCAAAATCAGCCCACGCTTCACCATCGCAGCATCCTTCGGTAACGTGCACGGCGTGTACAAGCCAGGTAACGTGGTTCTGACCCCGACCATCCTGCGTGATTCTCAGGAATATGTGTCTAAGAAACACAACCTGCCGCACAACAGCCTGAACTTCGTCTTCCACGGCGGTTCCGGTTCTTCTGCTCAGGAAATCAAAGATTCCGTAAGCTACGGCGTAGTGAAAATGAACATCGATACCGACACCCAGTGGGCAACCTGGGACGGTATCCTGCAATACTACAAAACCAACGAAGCTTACCTGCAAGGTCAGCTGGGCAACCCGAAAGGCGAAGACCAGCCGAACAAGAAATACTACGATCCACGCGTATGGCTGCGCGCTGCCCAGACTTCTATGATTACTCGTCTGGAGCAGGCATTCAAAGAACTGAACGCGGTTGACGTTCTGTAATTTGTACTGCTGACAGCACATCAGAAGGCCCGCAAATGCGGGCCTTTTTTTATGCTTTTTCAATATCCTGCAATACCTGATTTTGTGATCTGTTTGGCATTACCCGCTCTTTTTGTTTACCCTTTACTGACCTGCCTGTCCCCTTAAGGGATAGATTTTGTGTTTTGGTTTAGCAAAAGGAAGAATAAATGGAACAACTTGATGTTGTAGACAGCATCAATCACGCGGGTAACTGGCTGGTGCGCAACCAGGCGCTACTGCTGAGCTACGCTGTGAATATTGTTGCCGCTATTGCCATCATCATTGTCGGGATGATCGTGGCGCGTATCGTATCGAACGCGGTCAACCGGGTGATGGTTGCACGACACATTGACGCCACGGTCGCCGATTTCCTCTCCGCGCTGGTGCGTTACGGCATCATCGCCTTTACGCTGATTGCGGCGCTGGGGCGTGTCGGCGTGCAGACGGCATCCGTCATCGCTGTGCTCGGTGCTGCCGGTCTGGCCATTGGTCTGGCATTACAGGGTTCGCTGTCGAACCTGGCGGCGGGCGTACTGCTGGTAACCTTCCGTCCGTTCCGTTCCGGTGAATACGTGGATTTAGGCGGGATCGCGGGTACCGTGTTGCAGGTACAGATTTTCTCTACCACTCTGCGTACTGTCGACGGTCGTATTGTGGTGGTACCGAACGGGAAAATCATTGCCGGCAATATCATTAACTTCTCCCGCGAGCCGGTGCGTCGTAACGAGCTGATCATCAGCGTGGCGTACGATTCCGATATCGATCAGGTGAAGTCTCTGATTACCAACATCATTGCTTCAGATGACCGTATTCTGAAGGACCGCGAGCAGACCGTTCGTCTGAATGAACTGGGCGCATCATCCATTAATTTTGTGGTGCGCATCTGGAGCAAAAGCAGCGATCTGCAAAACGTATACTGGGATGTGCTGGAGCGCATTAAGCGTGACTTCGATGCTAACGGCATCAGCTTCCCGTACCCGCAGATGGACGTAAACGTCAAAAAAGTCAAAGAAGCAGAGTAACGTCTCCGTAGGCCCGGTAAGCATCAGCGACACCGGGCTTTTCTTTTATTAGCCTCGCTAATCCCCAATTAATATTATCCATTTCCTCTAATGTCGTTCCCGCAGTATAGTCTGCCCCAGGACAACTCTGCGAGAATTACGTTATGTTATCTTACTATTTTCAAGGGCTTGCGTTAGGTGCGGCCATGATCCTTCCCCTTGGTCCACAAAATGCGTTCGTGATGAATCAGGGCATCCGCCGTCAGTACCATCTGATGATTGCCTTGCTGTGCGCGGTGAGCGATCTGCTGTTGATTTGCGCCGGGATTTTTGGCGGCAGCGCCCTGTTGATGCAGTCGCCGTGGCTGCTGGCACTGGTTACCTGGGGCGGCGTAGCGTTTCTGCTGTGGTACGGGTTTGGCGCCCTGAAAACGGCCATGAGCAGCAATCTTGAGCTGGCGAGCGCCGAAGTGATGAAGCAAGGGCGCTGGAAGATTATCGTCACCATGCTCGCCGTGACATGGCTTAACCCGCACGTTTATCTTGATACGTTCGTGGTGCTCGGCAGCCTGGGTGGACAGCTGGACGTTGAGCCCAAACGCTGGTTTGCGCTCGGTACGGTCAGCGCCTCCTTCCTCTGGTTCTTTGGTCTTGCGATCCTGGCGGCATGGCTGGCACCACGACTGCGTACCGCCAAAGCGCAGCGCATTATCAATACCCTGGTGGGGCTGGTGATGTGGTTTATTGCCTTCCAGCTGGCGAAAGAGGGCATTCATCACGTACAGGGATTGTTCAACTAAGCGTTGTCTTATGGACATCTGAACAAGACCCGCTAAGCTTGCTGGCATGAGCCCTGTTAACAGGGCACTCTTCGCAACATGGAGGAATGACAGTGAAGTTTAAGGTGATGGTCCTGGCGGCATTAGTAAGTTTAGGTGCGGTGTCGGTGCAGGCGAATGAACTGCCAAACGGCCCGCACATTGTCACTTCAGGTACGGCAAGCGTGGATGCGGTACCGGATGTTGCAACCCTGGCAATTGAAGTGAACGTGGCGGCGAAAGATGCTGCTTCCGCCAAGAAACAGGCAGACGATCGTGTTGCGCAATACCTCTCTTTCCTTGAACAGAACGGTGTCGCGAAAAAAGACATCAGCTCTGCGAACCTGCGTACTCAACCGGATTACGATTACCAGAACGGCAAAAGCATCCTGAAAGGCTATCGCGCCGTGCGTACTGTAGAAGTGACCGTGCGCCAGCTTGATAAGCTCAACGGATTGCTGGATGGTGCGCTGAAGGCAGGGCTGAACGAAATTCGTTCCGTCTCGCTGGGCGTTGCGCAACCGGAGAAGTATAAAGACGAAGCGCGTAAAGCGGCGATTGATGATGCCATTCATCAGGCACAGCAGCTGGCATCCGGCTTCAAGAGCAAGCTCGGTCCGGTTTACAGCGTGCGTTACCACGTTTCAAACTACCAGCCAAGCCCGATGGTGCGGATGATGAAAGCGGACGCCGCGCCGGTTTCTGCTCAGGAAACCTACGAGCAGCCAACCATTCAGTTCGACGATCAGGTTGATGTGGTGTTCCAGCTGGAGCCGACTGAAAAGCCAGCTCAGTAACCCGTAGGCCGGGTAAGGCGAAGCCGCCACCCGGCTTGTTTTTCAATCCTGTCTTAACACCTTATGCCCAAACGCCAGCAGCGCGTCGGTGACGTTGCGCATCATGCGGCTTTCCGGCGCAAAACGGTGCCAGTACAACATCCGGCGCTGATACAGCCCCGGAGTTAAATCAATCAGCTCACCGCTTTTCAACTCTTTCTCAATCTGCAGATGCGGGATCATGCAGCAGGTGGTTCCCTGACGTGCAAGCTGCACGAAGGCTTCGGACGAGTTAACGATATGACACGGCACGCTGCCCGGCGGCAGATCGAAGTTTTGCTGCAGGAAGGCCTGATGCATATCGTCCAGATGGTCGAACGCGACGGCAGGCGCTTTCAGCAGCGCGGCGCGGGTCACACCGTTCGGGAAATAGCGCTCGGCAAAGGCTTTTGAACCGACGAAGAGGTAATCCAGCGCGCCCAACTGATCCACCAGACAGCTTGGCAGCGCCTGAGGCTGAATACTGACGGCACCAACCACTTCGCCGCGACGCAGGCGTTCCTGGGTGCGGGTTTCATCTTCAACCTGGAGATTCAGGCGGATAGGGGAGTCGGCCAGCACCGGCGCAAGGGCCGGCAGCAGCCAGGTTGCCAGACTGTCGGCGTTCACCGCCAGCGACAGCAGCAGCGGCGTGGAGCCGGTCTGTTCATCGCCCAGCCACTCATCTTCCAGCAGTTCAACCTGGCGCAGCAGGGCGAGGAGCTTTTGTCCTTGCTCCGTTGGACGCGGCGGTACGGTACGCACCAGCAGCGGCTGCCCGAACATGTTTTCAAGCTGTTTGATACGCTGTGATACGGCGGACTGGGTGATGCACAGCTTTTGCGCCGCGCGCTCAAAACCGCGTTCACGAATAACTGCATCAAGTGCCTGTAGTGTTCTGTAGTCCGGACGTTTCATTGCTCTGGCTGACTCCTTAATTTTGCTTAATCTGCACTATGACACAATTTTCCCTTCGTGGCAGACGAAATCCATTCGACGTGTTCTATAATGCGCCCTGAGTTTTCACACCACAGGCAAAACGATCATGACGCAGGATGAACTGAAAAAAGCAGTAGGATGGGCGGCTCTCCAGTACGTACAGCCGGGTACCATTGTCGGTGTTGGTACGGGATCGACGGCGGCGCACTTTATCGATGCGCTGGGCACGATGAAGGGGCAAATCGAGGGCGCGGTTTCGAGCTCCGATGCTTCCACGGAAAAGCTGAAAAGCCTCGGCATCACTGTTTTCGACCTCAACGAAGTGGACCGTCTGGGCATTTACGTTGATGGCGCGGATGAAATCAACGGCCACATGCAGATGATCAAAGGCGGTGGCGCGGCGCTGACCCGCGAAAAAATCATTGCCTCCGTGGCGGATAAGTTCATCTGCATCGCGGACGCCTCCAAGCAGGTCGACATTCTGGGGAGTTTCCCGCTGCCGGTCGAAGTGATCCCGATGGCGCGCAGTGCCGTGGCACGTCAACTGGTGAAGCTGGGTGGTCGTCCGGAATACCGTCAGGGTGTGGTGACCGACAACGGCAACGTGATCCTCGACGTTCACGGCCTTGAGATCCTCGATGCCATTGCGCTGGAAAATGCGATCAACGGCATTCCGGGCGTCGTTACCGTAGGGTTATTTGCCAACCGTGGCGCGGACGTGGCGCTGATCGGCACGGCTGACGGTGTAAAAACCATCGTAAAATGATCTGACGGGGGGAGCGCTCCCCCCGCTAAAAAATTTTGAAAAGCTAAATTCGGTGACTTGTGTCACGTTTTTCCGCCTCTTTTGCCGATCCTTCCGCGTTTGTAAATTTCCATAGCATTTTCCTCTGTCATTTTGCTCTGTATGACTTTTCTTCAGAGTGCCGACGCAAACGTTCATATTGCTGCAATAGTTTTTTTTGATATGTTGGCTGCACGGGATTTATATCCAGCACAACATCAGTTCAGATAAAAACAGGGTCGGGTAAATGGCAAAGGTATCACTGGAGAAAGACAAGATTAAATTCCTGCTGGTTGAAGGCGTGCACCAGAAAGCGCTCGATAGCCTTCGCGCTGCAGGTTACACCAACATCGAATTTCACAAAGGCGCGCTGGATACTGAAGAGCTGAAAGCGTCCATCCGTGATGCCCATTTCATTGGCCTGCGATCCCGTACCCAACTGACTGAAGACGTTATTGCTGCGGCGGAAAAGCTGGTGGCGATTGGCTGTTTCTGTATCGGTACCAATCAGGTTGATCTGAATGCCGCCGCAAAACGCGGTATCCCGGTTTTTAACGCCCCGTTCTCCAACACCCGTTCCGTGGCGGAGCTGGTGATTGGCGAGCTGCTGCTACTCCTTCGCGGTATTCCGGAAGCTAACGCCAAAGCGCACCGCGGCGTGTGGAATAAACTGGCCGCGGGCTCCTACGAAGCGCGTGGTAAAAAACTCGGGATTATTGGTTACGGCCACATCGGTACGCAGCTCGGTATTCTGGCGGAATCCCTTGGCATGCACGTGTTTTTCTACGATATCGAAAACAAACTGCCGCTGGGTAACGCGACGCAGGTGCAGCATCTTTCTGACCTGCTGAACATGAGCGACGTGGTCAGCCTGCACGTGCCGGAAAATGCGTCCACCAAAAACATGATGGGAGCGGAAGAGCTGGCGCTGATGAAGCCGGGCTCGCTGCTGATCAACGCCGCGCGCGGTACAGTGGTCGATATTCCTGCCCTGTGCGATGCGCTGAAGCGTAAGCATCTGGCGGGTGCGGCGATTGACGTGTTCCCGACGGAACCGGCCACCAACAGCGATCCGTTCACCTCTCCACTGTGCGAGTTCGACAACGTGATCCTGACGCCGCACATCGGCGGTTCTACTCAGGAAGCGCAGGAGAATATCGGCCTGGAAGTGGCGGGCAAGCTGAGCAAATATTCCGACAACGGTTCAACGCTCTCTGCGGTGAACTTCCCGGAAGTGTCTCTGCCGCTACACGGCGGGCGTCGTCTGCTGCACATTCACGAAAACCGTCCGGGCGTGCTGACTGCTATCAACCAGATCTTTGCCGAACAGGGCGTCAACATTGCCGCGCAGTATCTGCAAACGAACGCGCAGATGGGTTATGTGGTGATTGATATTGAAGCGGATGAAGACATTGCCGAGAAAGCATTGCAGAGCATGAAGGCCATTCCGGGGACGATTCGCGCGCGTCTGCTGTACTGATAGTGCGGTCTGTGGTGTCGGGTGGCGCTTACGCATACCCGACCTACAATGTTCGTGCGGTCTGTGTGTCGGGTGGCGCTCACGCTTACCCGACCTACAATGTTCGTGCGGTCTGTGTGTCGGGTGGCGCTTACGCTTACCCGACCTACAATGTTCGTGAGGTCTGTGTGTCGGGTGGCGCTCACGCTTACCCGACCTACAATGTTCGTGCGGTCTGTGTGTCGGGTGGCGCTTACGCATACCCGACCTACAATGTTCGTGGGGTCTGTGTGTCGGGTGGCGCTTACGCTTACCCGACCTACAATGTTCGTGCGGTCTGTGGTGTCGGGTGGCGCTCACGCTTACCCGACCTACAAAGTTCGAGGATTTATGTAGGCCGGGTAAGGCGTAGCCGCCACCCGGCTTTGTTCTACCAGGTCCAGGTTTTACTGGGCGTCACCACCGCCGGCAACGGCACATCCCATTTCTCCACGGGTAATGCCTCCACGCCCTGACAATCATGCGCATAGCCCACCGGCTGCAATCCGTACTGCTGCCAGTTTTGTAGCGTTCTGTCGTAAAAACCACCGCCCATTCCCAGGCGCTGTCCCTGCTCGTCAAATGCCACCAGCGGCGTAATCAGCACATCCAGTTCAGATAGCGGCAGCACATCGCGCACGTCGAGTTTGGGTTCGGTGATTTTCAGACGATTCACCACCAGCTCGCTGTGCGGATGGTAGTGCAGAAACAGCAGATTGCCCCGGCTAAAGGGATGCAGCACCGGCAGATAAACTTTTTTCCCGGCGCGCCAGAGCTGGTCGATAAGCGGTTGGGTATCCAGCTCACCATCAAACGAAAGAAACAAGGCGACGGTGTTTGCCATCACCACAGGCGGATAGGCCATCATACGGGCGGCGGCCTGCTGGGCAAACTGTGCCTGTTGTTCGGCGCTTAAGGCACGACGACGCTGGCGAATGAGCTGACGGATATCCTGGCGTGAAGCAGAAACTTCAGGGAATTGAGTCATGGTTGTTGGTAGAAGAAGAGAGAGGGAATCTCCGAGATGCCGCCGCAGGCTGTAACCCTTGAACCCTTGGTTCAAGGTGAATGTGTCGTCATAGTTTTAAGGCTTCTCGGACGGACCGAGCATGCTCACCAACCATGGAGCGCCACATTCTTGTGGTATGAAATATCGGCTCAGGGGACTGGCCCGCTTGCAAACATCTCAGAGAAATTTTGTCTTCACAGTTACTCTACCATAGTCAACTGAGAAGTGTTATTCAAACTTTGGTCCCGGTCTTTCAGGACTGCGACCTTGATCAAGCAATGCCTGTTCAATGGTCTGCTGGAGCATTTTAATGCGCTGCTCCATGCTTGCCGCGTAATCGCGGGTCTTCGCTTTTTCCTGAGTCAGTTCATAGCTGATGTTCAACGCGGCGATGAAAACCAGCTGCTCAGTATTTGTGACTCTAGTGCGTTCTTTTAGATCTTGCAACCGCTGATTCAAATCGTCCGCAGCCTGATTCAAAGCATCCCTTTGTTCAGGCGGACAATTCACTCGCAGTGAACGGCCAAAAATCTGGAGATCGACGGGTTGTGCAGACATGCCACCTTCCTGCTGATTGACTGCGCTGCCTTCGCTTACTGCCCCGGGGGCTGCGAAGGGGCGACACTATAGCTACCCTGATGTGAAGATACAAGCCCTTTTCTGGTATCACCAGGGTCCAAAGTGGTAGCATATCATGAATATCCTCCCTTTGATGACGAATGCGTATGTCTATACAGAACGAAATGCCTGGTTACAAGGATTTAAACCAGTTACTGAACCAGCAGGGAGTCGGTCTAACCCCTGCCGAAATGCACGGTCTGATCAGCGGCATACTGTGCGGCGGAAACAGCGACAGCTCATGGCAGCCGCTGATCCACGACCTCACCAACGAAGGGCTGGCGTTTGGCCACGAACTGGCGGAAGCGCTGCGTAAAATGCACGCCGCAACCAGCGATTCCCTGGAAGACGATGGCTTTCTTTTTCAGCTTTATCTGCCTGAAGGCGACGATGTCAGCGTCTTCGATCGCGCTGATGCGCTCGCGGGGTGGGTAAACCACTATCTGCTTGGCCTGGGTGTAACCCAGCCTAAACTGGATAAAGTGACCGGCGAAGCGGGTGAAGCGATCGACGATCTGCGTAACATCGCCCAGCTCGGCTACGATGAAGACGAAGACCAGGAAGAGCTGGAGATGTCTCTCGAAGAGATCATCGAGTACGTGCGCGTGGCGTCTCTGCTGTGCCACGACAACTTTACGCGCTCGCAGCCGACCGCGCCGGAAGTTCGCAAGCCAACATTACACTAAGAAAAATAACGCACAGGAGGGTGTCATGGTTATCTCCAGTCAAGAGTATTCTCGCCGTCGTCAGGCGCTGCTGGCAAAAATGCAGCCGGGAAGCGCTGCCCTGATTTTCGCCGCGCCGGAAGTGACGCGCAGCGCCGACAGCGAATACCCCTATCGCCAGAGCAGCGATTTCTGGTACTTCACCGGGTTTAACGAGCCGGAAGCGGTACTGGTGCTGATTAAAAGCAATGACACCCACAACCACAGCGTGATTTTCAACCGCGTTCGCGATCTGACTGCGGAAATCTGGTTTGGTCGCCGCTTAGGGCAGGAGGCGGCGCCGGGAAAACTGGGCGTGGACCGCGCGCTGGCCTACAGCGAAATCAACCAGCAGCTCTATCAACTGCTCAACGGTCTGGACGTGCTCTATCACGCGCAGGGTGAATACGCGTATGCGGATGAGATTGTTTTCACTGCGCTGGATAAGCTGCGTAAAGGCTCACGTCAGAATTTGTCTGCACCCGCAACCCTGACAGACTGGCGACCGGTGGTGCATGAGATGCGCCTGTTTAAGTCTGAAGAAGAGCTGAATGTGATGCGCCGCGCGGGCGAAATCAGCGCCCTGGCGCATACCCGCGCCATGGAAAAGTGCCGTCCCGGTATGTTCGAGTACCAGCTTGAAGGGGAAATTCACCATGAATTTAACCGTCACGGCGCGCGCTTCCCGTCCTATAACACCATCGTAGGCGGCGGGGAAAACGGCTGCATTCTGCACTACACCGAAAACGAAAGTGAACTGCGCGACGGCGATCTGGTGCTGATTGACGCCGGCTGTGAATATCAGGGTTACGCGGGCGATATCACCCGTACCTTCCCGGTGAACGGTAAATTCACCCCAGCGCAGCGTGAAATCTATGACATCGTGCTTGAGTCTCTGGAGACCGCGCTGACGCTGTTCCGCCCGGGCACCTCCATCCAGGAGGTTACGGGCGAGGTGGTGCGCATCATGATTACCGGGCTGGTGAAGCTCGGCATTCTGAGAGGCGATGTGGACACCCTTATAACCGAAAACGCCCATCGCCCGTACTTTATGCATGGCCTGAGCCACTGGCTGGGGCTGGATGTGCATGACGTGGGGGCATACGGTCCGGAACGTTCGCGCGTGCTGGAGCCTGGCATGGTGCTGACCGTTGAGCCGGGGCTGTACATCGCGCCGGATGCCGACGTGCCGGAACAGTACCGCGGGATCGGCATTCGTATTGAAGATGACATCGTCATCACCGAAACCGGTAACGAAAACCTGACCGCGACCGTGGTGAAAAAAGCCGACGACATCGAGGCGCTGATGGCGGCGGCACGCGGATGAGCGTAATCATCGTTGGCGGAGGCATGACCGGCGCTACTCTGGCGCTGGCTATTTCGCGGTTAACCCAGGGCCAGCTTCCGGTGCATCTGGTTGAGGCGGTCGCGCCGCAGGCGACCGATCATCCCGGTTTCGACGCCCGCGCTATCGCGCTGGCGCAGGGAACCTGTCAGCAGCTTGCGCGTATTGGGATCTGGCAGGTGATAGCGGATTGCGCAACGGCGATCGGCACCGTTCACGTCAGCGATCGCGGGCACGCCGGGTTTGTGACGCTGGATGCCCACGATTACCGGATCGAGGCGCTGGGGCAGGTTGTCGAGCTGCATGACGTAGGGCTGCGGCTGTTCCGTCTGTTACAGGACGCGCCTGGCGTCACGCTGCACTGTCCGGCGCGCGTCGCCAGCTTTAGCCGCCGTGACGAAGCCGTCAGCGTGACGCTGGACAACGGCACCACGCTGGAGGGGGAACTGCTGGTGGCGGCGGATGGTTCACGCTCCGCGATCGCCACGCAGTGCGGCGTCGAATTGCGCTCTGAACCCTATGGGCAGGTGGCGGTCATCGCTAACGTCTCTACGGCTGGCACGCATAACGGCAGGGCATTTGAGCGCTTCACGGAGCACGGCCCGCTGGCCATGCTGCCGATGTCGAACGGGCGCTGCTCGCTGGTGTGGTGCCATGCGCAGGACCGGGCCGATGAGGTTCTCTCCTGGTCCGACGAACGTTTTAGTTCCGAGCTGCAAAAAGCCTTCGGCTGGCGGCTTGGGCGTATCACCCAGGCCGGAAAACGCGTGGCCTATCCGCTCGCGCTGACGACCGCATCGCAGACTGTCTCCCATCGCGTCGCTCTGGTCGGCAACGCCGCGCAGACGCTGCACCCCATCGCCGGGCAAGGCTTTAACCTTGGCCTGCGCGACGTGATGAGCCTGGCTGAGCTACTGGCGCAGACGTGGAGCGAACAACAGGATTGTGGCGCATACTCAGTGCTTAGCCATTACCAGAAACGACGTCAGGCGGACAAAGCGGCGACCATTGGCGTTACCGACGGTTTAGTCCACCTGTTTGCCAATCGCTGGGCACCGCTGGTTGCGGGTCGCAACCTTGGGCTGATGGCGATGGAACTGTTCATTCCGGCACGTGACGTGCTGGCGCAGCGGACCCTGGGTTGGGTCGCGCGTTAAGGAGTAATCACCGTGCAAAATGTTGATGTCGCCATTGTCGGCGGCGGAATGGTAGGACTGGCCCTGGCCTGTGGTTTACAGGGCAGCGGCCTACGCGTGGCGGTGCTTGAGCAAAACGCGCCGCAGCCCGTGGCGCAGGATGCACCGCCGGAGCTGCGCGTCTCGGCGATCAATGCCGCCAGCGAAAAGCTACTGACGCACCTTGGCGTCTGGTCTGAAATCGTGGCGCTGCGTGCCAGCTGTTACCATGGCATGGAAGTGTGGGATAAAGACAGCTTCGGCCATATCGCGTTTGACGATGAAAGCATGGGCTACAGCCACCTTGGGCACATCGTTGAAAACGCGGTGATTCACCACGCGCTGTGGCAAAAAGCGCAGCAGTGCAGCGACGTCACGCTGATCGCACCGGCGAAACTTCAGCAGGTGGCGTGGGGCGAAAACGACGCGTTTATCACTCTTGAAAGCGGCGACATGCTGACCGCGCGGCTGGTAGTGGGTGCCGACGGCGCCAATTCCTGGCTGCGTAACAAAGCGGATATTCCGCTGACCTTCTGGGATTACCGTCATCACGCCCTGGTTGCCACAATCCGCACCGAAGAGCCGCATGGCGGCGTGGCGCGCCAGATTTTCCACAATGATGGCATTCTGGCCTTCCTGCCGCTTGCCGATCCGCATCTCTGCTCCATCGTCTGGTCTTTAGAGCCGGAGAAAGCACAGCAGATGCAGGAGGCGACGCCGGACGCCTTTAATCAGGCGCTATGCGTGGCGTTTGATAACCGTCTGGGCCTGTGCACGCTTGAAAGCGAACGCCAGGCGTTTCCGTTAACCGGTCGCTACGCGCGTCAGTTTGCGGCGCACCGTCTGGCGTTGGTGGGGGATGCGGCGCATACGATTCATCCGCTGGCCGGGCAGGGGGTGAACCTCGGCTTTATGGACGCGGCCGAGCTGGTTGAAGAGCTGCGTCGTCTGCATCGGGAAGGTAAAGATATTGGTCAGCATCTGTATCTGCGTCGCTACGAGCGCAGCCGCAAACACAGTGCGGCGATGATGCTGGCGGGTATGCAGGGCTTCCGCGAGCTATTTGCCGGAGCGAACCCGGCGAAAAAACTGCTGCGCGATATCGGCCTCAAACTGGCCGACACCCTTCCCGGCGTCAAACCGCAGCTTCTTCGTCAGGCAATGGGCCTTAACGATCTTCCCGACTGGTTACGTTAATCTCGATCCCCGTCACACTTTATTTTCCCGGCCTTCGCGCCGGGGAAATCTCCTCGTTTGAAATAATCTAATTTCACGTCATTTTTCGCATTAGAAAATCTAATCTTACAATTTTTATGTTACGGAAATTCGGCCCGTTTTTCCGCACGAAATATCACCTTCTGCTAAATCCTGTTAGCTCGATGTTAATTTTATGCGGGTTTAATCGCATTTTACCAGTGAATAACTCTGTAGGCTTTTCAGCGATTTTTGGTCATAAGCTAATGTGATGACCCATTTTACCTTATGGTTAACCGCCGGTTTCGGTGGTAAGTTCAGGTAAAAGAGAACGTTTGCGTCGGCCCTCGATCGCGAGGTCGACACCGGGTTTCACGGTGAATTTTTCAACGAGGAAAAGATGGCTCAACAGACTCCTTTATACGAACAGCACGTGTTATGCGGCGCCCGCATGGTGGACTTCCACGGCTGGATGATGCCGCTGCACTACGGCTCGCAGATTGATGAGCACCACGCGGTGCGCACCGATGCCGGTATGTTCGACGTGTCTCATATGACGATTGTCGACCTGCGCGGAAGCCGCACCCGGGAGTTTTTGCGTTATCTGCTGGCAAACGACGTCGCCAAACTAAAAACGCCGGGCAAAGCGCTCTATACCGGCATGCTCAATGCCTCTGGCGGCGTGATTGACGACCTCATCGTCTACTACTTCACCGAAGATTTCTTCCGCCTCGTTGTAAACTCCGCCACCCGCGAAAAAGACCTCTCCTGGATTTCCCAACACGCTGAACCCTACGCCATCGACATCACCGTTCGTGACGATCTGTCGCTGATTGCGGTGCAGGGGCCAAACGCCCAGGCGAAAGCCGCGTCTCTGTTCAGCGACGAGCAGCGCAAAGCAACCGAAGGCATGAAGCCGTTCTTCGGCGTGCAGGCGGGGGATCTGTTTATCGCCACCACCGGCTACACCGGTGAAGCGGGCTACGAAATTGCAATGCCAAACGAAAAGGCCGCCGATTTCTGGCGTGCGCTGGTGGAGGCGGGTGTGAAGCCTGCGGGCCTGGGCGCGCGCGATACGCTGCGTCTGGAAGCGGGGATGAACCTCTACGGTCAGGAGATGGACGAAGGCGTCTCACCGCTGGCGGCCAACATGGGCTGGACCATCGCGTGGGAACCGGCTGACCGTGATTTTATTGGCCGTGAAGCGCTGGAGATGCAGCGCGAGAAGGGCACTGAACAGCTGGTTGGCCTGGTGATGAAAGAAAAAGGCGTTCTGCGCGGCGAGCTGCCGGTGCGCTTCACCGATGCCGATGGCAATCATCGCGAAGGCGTGATCACCAGCGGAACGTTCTCCCCGACGCTCGGCTACAGTATTGCACTGGCACGCGTGCCAGCGGGGATTGGCGAAACGGCGGTGGTGCAGATCCGCAACCGCGAAATGCCGGTCAACGTGACCAAACCGATTTTTGTTCGCGCCGGTAAGCCGGTCGCCTAACTATTTTTATCAGGAGAACTTCAATGAGCAATGTGCCAGCAGAACTGAAATACAGCAAAGAACACGAGTGGCTGCGCAAAGAGGCGGACGGCACTTACACCGTTGGGATCACCGAGCACGCGCAGGAACTGCTGGGCGACATGGTGTTTGTTGACCTGCCGGAAGTGGGCGCAACCGTGAGCGCAGGCGACGACTGTGCGGTGGCGGAATCCGTTAAAGCGGCCTCTGACATCTACGCTCCGGTGAGCGGTGAAATTGTTGCCGTGAACGACGCGCTGAGCGACTCCCCGGAGCTGGTGAACAGCGAGCCTTATGAAGGCGGCTGGATCTTTAAGATCAAAGCCAGCGACGAAGCGCAGGTTGCCGCGCTGCTGGATGCGACCGCGTACGAAGCACTACTGGAAGACGAATAACGTTGTGCCGGATGGCGCTGCGCTTATCCGGCCTACAGATCTACTTAGGCCCGGTAAGCGTTAGCGCCACCGGGCAACAGCGTTACAGATAATTACGATTCACTGCACGTTTCAGGAACCATCGCTCATGACACAGACTTTAAGCCAGCTTGAAAACCGTGGCGCCTTCATTGAACGTCACATTGGGCCGGATGCTCAGCAACAGCAGGAGATGCTGAAGACAGTTGGCGCGGATTCATTAAACGCACTGATCGGCCAGATCGTGCCAAAAGACATCCAGCTTGCCACACCGCCGCAGGTAGGCGAGTCCACGACGGAGTTCGCCGCGCTGGCGGAGCTGAAGGCCATCGCCGGCCTTAACAAGCGCTATAAGTCTTACATCGGCATGGGCTACACCAACGTGCAATTACCGCCGGTGATCCTGCGTAATATGCTGGAAAATCCGGGCTGGTACACCGCTTACACCCCGTATCAGCCAGAAGTCTCCCAGGGCCGTCTGGAAGCGCTGCTGAACTTCCAGCAGGTGACGCTGGATCTGACCGGTATGGATATCGCCTCTGCCTCGCTGCTGGATGAAGCCACTGCCGCCGCTGAAGCGATGGCGATGGCGAAGCGCGTGAGCAAGCTGAAAAACGCCAACCGCTTCTTCGTCGCGGCGGACGTGCATCCCCAGACGCTGGACGTGGTGCGCACCCGTGCGGAAACCTTCGGCTTTGAGGTGATTGTCGACGACGCTGACAAAGTGCTGGATCACCAGGACGTCTTCGGCGTGCTGTTACAGCAGGTGGGCACCACCGGGGAAGTGCATGATTACAGCGCGCTGATCGCCGAGCTCAAATCCCGTAAGGTTATTGTTAGCGTCGCCGCTGATTTTATGGCGCTGGTGCTGCTGACGGCGCCAGGTAAACAGGGCGCGGATATTGTCTTCGGCTCAGCGCAACGCTTCGGCGTGCCGATGGGCTACGGCGGCCCGCACGCGGCGTTCTTTGGCGCGAAAGATGAATTTAAACGTTCCATGCCAGGCCGTATTATCGGCGTATCGAAAGATGCCGCCGGTAACACCGCGCTGCGCATGGCGATGCAGACCCGCGAGCAGCATATCCGCCGCGAGAAAGCGAACTCCAACATCTGTACCTCGCAGGTGCTGCTGGCTAACATTGCCAGCTTATACGCGGTGTTCCACGGTCCGGCAGGTCTGAAACGCATTGCCAGCCGCATCCACCGTCTGGCCGATATCCTGGCCTGCGGTCTGCAACAGAAAGGTCTCAGACTGCGTCATGAGCACTACTTCGACACCCTGTGCGTCGAGGTGGCAGACAAAGCGGCCGTGCTGGCGCGCGCCGAGGCAGCACAAATCAACCTGCGCAGCGACATTCACAATGCGGTCGGTATTACGCTGGACGAAAGCACCACCCGTGACGATATCCTGACCCTGTTCAACGTATTGCTGGGTGACGCACAGGGTCTGGACGTTGATACGCTCGACAAAGAGGTTGCGCTCGACAGCCGCTCCATTCAGGAAAGCATGCTGCGCGACGACGCGATCCTGACTCACCCGGTGTTCAACCGCTATCACAGCGAAACCGAGATGATGCGTTACATGCACTCTCTGGAACGTAAAGATCTGGCGCTGAACCAGGCGATGATCCCGCTGGGCTCCTGCACCATGAAGCTGAACGCCGCGGCTGAGATGATCCCAATCACCTGGCCTGAATTCTCCGAGCTGCACCCGTTCTGCCCGGCTGAGCAGGCGGAAGGTTATCACATGATGATCAACCAGCTCTCCGACTGGCTGGTGAAGCTGACCGGGTACGACGCGCTCTGCATGCAGCCGAACTCCGGTGCGCAGGGTGAATACGCCGGTCTGCTGGCGATCCGTCACTATCACGAAAGCCGCAACGAAGGCCACCGCGATATCTGTCTGATCCCAAGCTCTGCCCACGGTACCAACCCGGCTTCTGCCCAGATGGCAGGAATGGAAGTGGTGGTTGTGGCGTGCGACAAAAACGGCAACATCGATCTGGCCGACCTGCGCGCGAAAGCCGAGCAGGCAGGCGACAAACTCTCCTGCATCATGGTGACCTACCCGTCCACCCACGGCGTGTACGAAGAAACGATCCGTGAAGTATGTGAAGTGGTGCATCAGTTCGGCGGCCAGGTTTACCTCGACGGCGCGAACATGAACGCCCAGGTGGGCATTACCTCTCCGGGCTTTATTGGCGCGGACGTGTCGCACCTCAACCTGCATAAAACGTTCTGCATTCCGCACGGCGGCGGCGGCCCGGGCATGGGCCCAATCGGCGTCAAAGCGCACCTGGCACCGTTTGTGCCAGGCCATAGCGTGGTGCAGATTGAAGGCATGCTGACCCGTCAGGGCGCGGTCTCCGCGGCACCGTTCGGCAGCGCCTCTATCCTGCCAATCAGCTGGATGTACATCCGCATGATGGGCGCGGAAGGGCTCAAGCAGGCCAGCCAGGTGGCGATCCTCAACGCCAACTACATCGCAACACGTCTGAAAGACGCCTATCCGGTGCTCTACACCGGCCGCGATGGTCGCGTGGCGCACGAATGCATCCTCGATATTCGTCCTCTGAAAGAAGAGACGGGCATCAGCGAGCTGGATATTGCCAAGCGTCTGATCGACTACGGCTTCCACGCGCCAACCATGTCCTTCCCGGTTGCAGGAACGCTGATGGTTGAGCCGACCGAGTCTGAAAGCAAGGTGGAGCTGGATCGCTTTATCGACGCGATGCTGGCGATCCGCAGCGAAATCGACCGCGTGAAAGGCGGGGAATGGACGCTGGAAGATAACCCGCTGGTCAACGCGCCGCATACCCAGAACGAACTGGTGGCAGAGTGGAACCACGGTTATACCCGCGAGCTGGCTGTCTTCCCGGCAGGTGTAGCAAACAAATACTGGCCAACCGTGAAACGTCTTGATGATGTTTACGGCGACCGTAACCTGTTCTGCTCCTGCGTGCCGATGAGCGAATACCAGTAACGTTGTTCCTGTAGTAACGTAGGCCGGGTAAGGCGAAGCCGCCACCCGGCTTTTTTATTGGGAGAAAAGAATGGCAATTGCATTGGTCACCGGCGCCAGCCGGGGTATTGGTAAAGCCACCGCGCTACAGCTGGCAAGCGAAGGCTACACCGTTGCGGTGAATTTTCATCACAACATCAAAGCCGCGACAGAGGTCATTAATCAGATCGTGGACGCGGGTGGTAAGGCCTTTGCCGTGCGCGCGGATATCAGCGATGAATCGCAGGTGATGGCGATGTTCGACAGCATCGATCGCGAAGGTGAGCCGCTCGCCGCGCTGGTGAACAACGCCGGGATTTTGTTTGAACAATCCTCCATCGAAAACCTCTCCGCTGAACGTATTAACCGCGTGCTGTCCACCAACGTCACTGGCTATTTTCTCTGCTGCCGTGAGGCGGTGAAGCGCATGTCGCATAAACACGGCGGCAAGGGCGGCGCGATTGTGAATGTCTCCTCGGCGGCCTCACGACTGGGCGCACCGGGGGAGTATGTGGATTATGCTGCCTCCAAAGGGGCGGTGGATTCCCTCACCACCGGCCTCGCGCTGGAGGTGGCGGCGCAGGGCATTCGAGTTAACTGCGTGCGGCCAGGCCTGATTTATACCGATATTCACGCCTCCGGCGGCGAGCCGGGGCGTGTGGATCGGGTGAAGTCGATGTTACCGATGCAGCGTGGCGGTCAGCCGGAGGAGGTCGCCCAGGCCATTTCCTGGCTGCTGAGCGACAAAGCCTCCTATGTCACCGGTAGCTTCCTGGAGCTGGCTGGCGGGAAGTAACGCTACGACGCCAGCCACAGCCGCAGGCGCATTCCCCAGCCGCTGGTCCAGCCGGTGGTGATCGACTTCACTTCACCGTGAGAGATCACCACAAGCGTTGGCGTCACCTGAACGTCCCACTGACGCGCCAGTTCTCCGCTGGCGTCGTTGACCGTGGGCATCATCGCCTTCTTCTTTCTCATCCATGTTTCGAGCGTCGCGTTATCGCCCGAGCGCAGCGCAACCGACATCACGTTACCCCCGTCCGCGGCAATCGCCGCCACCGACGGCGTGGTGTAGCGGCAGACGCCGCACCATGTCGCCCAGACGTAGACCAGCAGCGGTCGCTCCTTACTCATGGCGATAAGATCGACGGGCTGACCGTCGAGGGTGTGCAGTGCCGTCGCGGAGAAATTCTGCGGCAGCGCGGGCTGGCGGAAATAGTCCACCGCCAGGCTCACGGCTACGCCAATCAGCAGCCACACGGCCAGCTCGCGCAGCAGGCGCGAAAGCTTACTTGCCACGGGTGTTTGCCAGCTGTTCTTTGACTAGCCCCTCCAGATCGTCATACGGGATTGCGCCCGCCACCATCTGGTCACCGATGATGGTCGCCGGGGTGCCCTGAATATTCAGCACCTGCGCCAGGATCAGGTTCATCTTTACGCTGTCCATAGTTTTATCATCGGTTTTAATGCTGTCCGTCCCGGTCTTCACCTGCGCGGCGGCGATGCTGGCGTCATCGTGATAGCCCTTTTTCATCATCAGCCGCTGGTGTAGTGCCCAGAATTGATCCGGCGCCTGCTGCCACGTTGAGAGCGCCGCTTTCGCGGCATTTACCGAGCTTTGTCCCTTGAACGGCAGCAGTTTGATGATGAGCTGCACGTCGGGATTTTCCTGCACGATTTTCTCCAGCATTGGGTCGAACTGCTTGCAATACGGGCAGTTGTAGTCTGTGAAGGAGACGATGGTGAGCTTCGGCGATGTCGCGCCGGTTCGCGGGCTGTTGGGGTCGTTAAACAGCAGTTTTGCCAGCTGGTCGTTGGATGCGTCATCTGACGGTGCGGCGAAACCGAACGTTGATAACGACAGCAGAAGTAAGGCAACGAAGGTTCTCATGTTATTTTCCTTTTGCATCGGACAGGGTGCTCAGCACCGCTTCGCGGCTTAACAACGCAGGCAGCACGTGGCCCTGAGGTAATCCCGGTCCGTAGATCTGGTTAAACGGCACGGCGGCGCTGCCGCGCGTGGTTAAAAACTGGCTGATGGTATCTGAGGGGCGGCTCCAGTCGCCGCGCAGGGCGACAACGTCCGGGGCGGAGAGCGCGACCTGCACGTCGTCGCGCAGCAGTACGTTGTATTTATTGGCTTTACAGGTCACGCACCAGTCGGCGGTCACGTCGACGAACACCCGTTTGTTCTCCGCCAGCGCGCGGACAATGGCCTGCTCGCTGAGCGGCTGCCAGTGAATACGATCGCGGCGGGAGCCCTCGCCGCCGGAGCCGGAAACAAACGCGACCACCCCGGCCACCAGTACAGCTAATACCCCGGCGCGCAGTGCCGTTTGCCAGCGGTAGCGCCAGGCGGTGACCAGCAGCAGCGCAAGGATCAGCAGCACGCCCAGCGTGATGACGGGCAGGCTGCCAATGTGCACCGTCAGCAGGCTCAGCAGCCACAGCGATGAGCCGAGCATCATCATCCCCAGCACTACGCGTACAACGTTCATCCAGCGCCCCGGACGCGGCAACCGCTGGGCCAGCCCCGGGCAGGCCGCCACCAGCAGCCACGGCAGGCTCATGCCGATACCCATCGCCAGGAAGATCCCCCACAGCAGGGGAAGCGGCGCCGCCAGCGCGACCGAGACCGCCGTCCCCAGGAACGGCGCGGTGCAGGGTGTCGCCAGCAGCGTGGCAAACGCGCCTTGCCAGAAATGACCCGCAAGCCCGTTGCCGCCGCGCGTGGCGAGGAAGGTGCTGGCGCCGGAAGGGAGACGGATTTCAAACAACCCCAGCAGGCTGGCGCTGAAAAGCACCATCACCAGCGCCATCGCACCAATAAACCACGGGTTCTGGAACTGGATCCCCCAGCCGAGCGCCTGATTGCCTAAACGTAATACCGTCATCATCAGCGCCAGTGCGAGGAACGAGATCACGATCCCGGCTACCGATGCAAGAAACTGTCGGCGTACCTGACCCCGCGCCTGCCGTTCGGTTTGCATCAGCGTGCCCAGCTTCATGGCCAGCACCGGCAGCACGCAGGGCATAACGTTGAGGATCAGGCCACCAGCCAGCGCCATCAGCAGCACCCAGCCTAACGGGAGCGTCGGCGCGGCGTTCCCCGGCTGAATGCTCAGGCTGGACTCCTGCGCCTGCCCGCTATCGGCCAGAACCAGTGACAGGGTTTTGCCGCTGAGGTTGGGCGCGGCCTCGCCCCAGCTGTCCGTCACGGGCACGGTGGCGACCAGCGAATCACCGCGCACGGTGAGGGCCGGTTTGCCGAAATCAACATCATCCATACCGTCGATAAACAGCGACGGCGCCTGCCAGCCTGCGTCACGCTGCGCCGTTACGGTCAGCTTGCCGGGGGCATAGGTGGCGTTAAGCGTTGAGGTCAACCCGCCGCTGAGCGGAAGGGTGCCCATGGCCCGACTGAAATCGTAATCAAAACCGGCGCCTGCGGATGCGGTCATGTTCAGCGAAAACGGGTAGTCGGTAAGAATACAGACGTTGCTACAGGTGGAGAGCGTCAGCACGCCGCTCAGGATCGTCGGGACGTCGCCCCGCAGAGTGAGGGGAAAGCTGACATCGCCGTGATAGCCCTGCGTGGTGATGCCCGCGACGTCGAAACGCTGCGGCACAGGCCAGCGCCAGATCGCCTCGACGGGCTGATGCCATTTAATCGCGGGTGCGACGCCGCCTTCGCCCGGCGAGCGCCAGTAGGTTTTCCAGCCTTTTTGCAGGGTGACGTCCAGCAGCAGGCGGGTTTCGCCAGTGCTTTCAGGTTGCGCACGCAGCCTGACGCTGGCGTGCTGATTATCGGCGGCGCGCAGCCAGCCGCTGTCGGCAGCCTGGCTGAGGGGCAGCCATAGCCAAAGCAGGCAGACCAGCAGTCGCCTGAATACAGTAAACATAAATTTTCTCCGTAAATGATGAATTAACCTGAAGTAACAGGTGAAGGCTCATTCACGGAAGACGCATAATCGCAGATGCACCCTTAACCGGGGCGGGGAGATAACGCGGGGAGGCCACTGCCGTTCGCGGCGCGGTGGACTGGCTGCCAGCAACGCCAGCAGCAGGGTGACGGCAATCAGGGCGCCTTCAAACAAAACAGGCGGGACCGACATCAGCGACTTGGCGCTTAGCTCACACGGGGTTACCGGTGCGTCGGCACTCTCCTGCCCCTGCTGAACAGACTGGCTCGTGGCGGTGACGTTCATGACAAGCGCGTGCATCCCGGCCATCCGCTGGGCGGTACATATCAGTACCACCAGGCAGGCCAGGGCTACAAGCAGGATAGCGTTGCGTTGTCGCTTAATCATGTTCGCCTCAAATATTCAGGATGCCTATATTATCGGGCGAACATATTTTGGCAACGCAAAAGCTGTAAAGAAGTGTCTGGAAGATAAGCAGTTTGCCCTCTCCGCTTGCAGAGAGGGCAAGCCATTACAGCGTTTCGCCGTTGCTGGCAATGACGGTTTTATACCACTCAAAGCTCTTCTTACGGGAGCGGGACATGTCACCGGTGCCGTCGTCGTGCTTGTTGACGTAGATAAAGCCGTAGCGCTTGCTATACTGGCCGGTGGTGAAGGAGACGCAGTCGATGCAGCCCCACGGGGTGTAGCCCATCAGATCCACACCGTCCCAGGTCACCGCCTTCATCATCTCTTCCACATGGGCGCGCAGGTAGTCGATGCGGTAGTCATCGTTGATGCTGCCGTCCTCTTCCACCTTGTCGTAGGCGCCGAAACCATTTTCCACGATAAACAGCGGCTTCTGGTAGCGTTCGTACAGTTCACACAGTGAATAACGCAGGCCCACAGGGTCAATCTGCCAGCCCCAGTCGGACGCCTTGACGTGTGGGTTCGGCACGCTGCCCTCGAAGCCGGAAATGGCGTCACCGGTGCCGCCTTCCGCTTTGACCGCGTTGGTCATGTAGTAGCTGAAACCTAAGTAATCGCAGGTGCCTTCACGCAGGATCTGCTCGTCGCCTGCTTCCATTTTGATGGAGAAGCCACGGCGTTCCCACTCGTTCAGCACGTAAGACGGGTAGTAGCCGCGCAGCTGTACGTCGGTAAAGACGTAGCGCTCGCGCATGGATTCCTGAGCAAACATCACATCTTCTGGCTTGCAGGAGTACGGATAGAGCGCCACCATCGCCAGCATGCAGCCGACTTTCATCTCCGGGTTAATGCGGCGGGCGGCTTTCACCGCCAACGCGCTGGCCACGAACTGGTGGTGCAGCACCTGGTACATGGTCTCTTCCGGGTTGTCGTGCTCGGTATAGACCACGCCAGAGCAGCAGTAGCCGAACAGCGGCGCACGCCAGTTGCGCTGGTTGTTGATTTCGTTGAAGGTCATCCAGTATTTGACCTTATTTTTGTAGCGCTCAAATACCACTTCCGAGAAGCGTACAAAGAAATCGACTACTTTACGGTTGGTCCATCCGCCGTATTCCTGAACGAGGTGCAGCGGCATTTCAAAGTGGGAGAGGGTGATCACCGGCTCGATGTTGTACTTCAGCAGTTCATCGAACATGTCGTCGTAAAACTTCAGCCCCTCTTCGTTTGGCTGAGTTTCGTCGCCTTTCGGGAAGATGCGCGTCCAGGCGATAGAGGTACGGAAACATTTGAAGCCCATCTCGGCAAACAGCTTGATGTCTTCTTTGTAATGGCCGTAAAAGTCGACGGCTTCGTGGTTCGGGTAATATTTGCCTTCAATCACTTCCTGCGTGATTTCACGCGGAACGCCGTGTGCGCCGCCGGTGAGCACGTCGCAAATGCTTGGCCCTTTGCCGCCTTTGTTCCAGCCGCCTTCAACCTGGTGCGCCGCCACCGCGCCGCCCCATAAAAAATCTTTCGGTAAAGTGAGTTTTTTCATCTTTGCTATTCTCAATTCAGGACTTATTGATTTCGAGTCTAGCAAAGCGGAAATAAATGTCACGATATAACATTTTGCGGAAATTGTAATTTGTCACATCAAAAAAACAGGATGTTTTATTCTGTTAATTTCTTCGCCAGTTTCCGGCCTAATGATTCCAGAATATAGATGACGGGAATTTGGGTGGTTATATCGTAAACGCCGCCTATGCGCGTTTGGGGGACATGCCAGGAGAGATTAAAGTCCGCCAGTTTCGCGAGACGAGAATGTTCGTGGCTGGTGACAGAGAGCACCTTGCAGCGATGCAGGCTGAACTGGCTGGCGAAGCGCAGGATTTCCTCGGTTTCTCCGGAGACGGAAAGTACAATGGCCAGTGCATTTTTAGCCATATCGTTAGTGACCGGGAAATAAGGATCGTCGATATGGTTGCTGAATTTCCCGATATTTGAAAAGAAACGTGCGCCATATTTTGCCAGCGATCCGGACGTGCCTGCGCCAACAAAAATAATTCGTTCAGATGATAAAATAATATCGACGGCTTTATCTAATAACGCATCGAACTCTTCGTTATTTACGCTTTTAAAGAAGCTGATAATTTCACTGGCACCAAAATTCGTCTGCTGCGGCTCGTTCTGCTCCAGATAGAGTTTAAAGCGCACCCGAAATTCCGAGTAGCCTTCGCAGTTGAGCTTTCGGCAGAAGCGCAGGATAGTAGTGGTAGAGACTCCCGCCGCATCCGCCAGCTCGCGGATGGTCATGTACATCACTTTGTCACGGTTCTTAATGACATAGTTGTAGACCATCATTTCCAGATTGTTGAGGCTGGCAATGGCGGAATGGCTGAACATACTCACAATGGCTAAACTCGCTGTCGGACACTATCCCTGAAGCATACCATGATGACGAAGGGTGAGAGACGGATTTATCGCCTTGATTACTCAGGTGTTAATGAAATCATTTACACCTGTGCGGTGGATTTATTTTGCATTATACTGATTTGTAAGGATAAATCTTGATTATGGATTTATTTTAGCTAACAGGTGTTCACTGGAATCATTCTCAGTTAGCATAGACTGGCGATGAATAATCATCTTTTGTTTTCCCGGAGTTAAGTATGGTGAGCAGACCATTAATCGCACAGGGATATTCGCTGGCTGAGGAAGTAGCCAACAGTATAAGCCATGGCATTGGCCTGGTGTTTGGGATTGTCGGCTTAGTATTGCTGCTGGTGCAGGCGGTAGATACCAACGCCAGCGCGATGGCCATTACCAGCTACAGCCTGTATGGCGGGAGTATGATCCTGCTTTTCCTTGCCTCAACGCTGTATCACGCTATTCCGCATCAACGGGCGAAGATATGGCTCAAGAAATTTGACCACTGCGCAATCTATCTTCTCATTGCAGGCACTTACACGCCATTTTTGCTGGTGGGGCTCAACTCACCGCTGTCGCGTGGCCTGATGATTGTAATCTGGAGCCTGGCGCTGCTGGGGATCCTGTTCAAGCTGACCATCGCGCACCGGTTCAAAGTGTTGTCGCTGGTCACCTATCTGACAATGGGCTGGCTGTCGCTGATTGTGGTGTATCAGTTAGCCATTAAGCTGGCGGTGGGGGGCGTGACGCTTCTGGCGGTGGGCGGAGTGATCTACTCGCTGGGCGTGATTTTCTACGTCTGCAAGCGTATCCCGTACAACCATGCCATCTGGCACGGCTTTGTGCTGGGCGGCAGCGTGTGCCACTTTCTGGCAATTTATCTGTATGTTGGTCAGGTGTAGTTTTTTTGTAAGGTGCGGTCTGATGCCCTCACCCCGACCCTCTCCCACAGGGCTGAGGGTTCCCCAGTAATTTTTTATGCAGAAGCAATA
>NZ_JADDTS010000024.1:2213-15430 GCF_015159675.1 Enterobacter cloacae complex sp. S2 | reverse complement strand
TCAGCCCACAGGGAGAGGGAGAATATCAACACCGGGCGATACAGCATCAATCTTCCAGTGAATACGGCAGCGGCTCAATGCTGAGCGTGTTTGCATCATCCCGCACGCGGAACACGCTGTCGGGCTCCATATCATTATTCATGACAACCTGCACCAGCAGGCGGCCATCATCGAGCTGGACGGCGGCTAACACGGTGCCGGTACGGCGCCAGTTTTCGCCCATCTTCATCTCGAGATCTTCACCCGCTTCCGGCACACGGCTGGCGTGACCAGCCAGCGTCCACAGGGCACGTTTGTTCGCGCCGCGGAATTTCGCACGCGCCACCATTTCCTGTCCGGTGTAGCAGCCCTTCTTAAAGCTGATACCACCCAGCGCCTGGATGTTTGTCGCCTGCGGGATAAACTGCGCGCTGTTTACCGCGTCAATAACCGGCAGGCCCGCTTCGATGTTCAGCGCCAGCCACTGCTGGCTGTTGTTGAGCTGTGCTTCACCGCGCAGGGCGTCAGTGACGCGTTCCGCCGATGCTTCGTCGGTTACCAGCAGGAAGCGCTCCGCAGGGTGTTCGAACCACAGAATGGAGGTTTCTCCCTCGCTGATCAGCTGTTTTCCGGCATCCGGTAGCTCGGCAAACAGGTTTTTCAGCGCTGCACGCGCCTGGTAACCCGCTACCCCCAGCAGAATGTGTTCATCGTCCGGGGCGATGGTGACTTTAGAAAAGACCGCGTATTTTTTCAGCTCTTTAAGCTGGGCGTCACGCAGGCTGCGACGCTCAATGAAGGCGAATCCGTCCTGACGGCGGAACAGACGCAGGTTGCTCCACATTTTTCCTTTTGGATCGCAATGCGCGGCCAGCAGATGCTGGTGCTCAGTCAACTGCGCCACGTCCGCCGTGACCTGGCCTTGCAGGTATTTTTCGCTGTCCGCACCGGTCAGTGTCGCCAGTGCCCAGTCATCAAGAGTAATCAGCGTCAGCGGCAGACGCGCAGAGGCGGCGGGCTGGCGAGGAGAAAATGGTGTAAATGCCATAGTGATGTCCTGAATTGCTTAACGCTTTGATAATACCTAATGGTAAAAGAGACTGTATTCAATGCAAGCGCTTTCAGCAGGCCATTCGTGCCATTACGCGGTTATGCGTGGCGCTACGCAAAATAGTGTAATCCGCTGTCTTTATAAGGATTATTCAGGAAGCCTGCTCGAGGTTCGCAATATTCCAGTAAAGAAACGGTCAAAAACACGTTACACTAGCAGGTGTTCCCGAAGAGCAATAATGAATACCGAACGGGATACCGACTGTGCCAAACGTAATGCAGGAAACAGAACATGGATATTAACAACAAGGCCCGTATTCACTGGGCGTGCCGTCGCGGCATGCGTGAACTTGATATCTCCATCATGCCTTTCTTCGAGTATGAGTACGACAGCTTAAGCGATGACGATAAGCGCCTGTTTGTCCGTCTGCTTGAGTCCGACGATCCGGATTTATTCAACTGGCTGATGAATCACGGCAAGCCCGCCGACACCGAGTTGCAACGGATGGTGCAATTAATTCAAACACGGAATCAGGAACGTGGTCCTGTGGCAATCTGATCTTCGCGTCTCGTGGCGCTCACAGTGGATGTCCTTACTGCTCCACGGTCTGGTCGCGGCAATGGTGTTATTGGTGCCGTGGCCGCTAAGCTATACCCCTCTGTGGCTGCTTTTGCTGTCGTTTGTAGTGTTTGACAGCGTGCGCAGCCAGCGTCGAATCAACGCCCGTCAGGGTGAAATTAAGCTGCTGATGGATTCTCGCCTGCGCTGGCAGGGAAAAGAGTGGGAAATGATAGGGACGCCGTGGATGCTCAACACCGGGATGATGCTACGGCTGCGTCGGGTCGAGGACAATCGTCGCCAGCAACTGTGGCTGGCAGCAGACAGTATGGATCCTGCGGAGTGGCGAGATCTGCGCCGGTTGATCGTGCAACAGCCGACGCAGGAGTAAATCAGCTGAACTGCTCGGCCATCTCACCCAGAATCTGCTCGCACCAGCTCTGGAGGCGCTCGTCGCTAAGATCGTACTGGTTGGTTTCATCCAGCGCGAGCCCGACAAACAGCTGACCGTCGGCAATAATCGGTTTTTGACTGGTGAACTCATAGCCTTCCGTAGGCCAGTAGCCGATAAAGGTCGCGCCCTTTGGCGCCAGTTTGTCGTGCAGCATGCCGAGTGCGTCAAGGAACCACTCCCCGTAGCCCAACTGGTCGCCCATGCCGTACATCGCAATGATTTTGCCTTCAAAATTGACTGAGTCGAGCTGATCCCAGATGGCTTCCCAGTCTTCCTGAATCTCACCAAAGTCCCAGGTAGGGATACCCAGAATCAGCACATCGTACTGCTCCATCAAGGCAACCGCGTCATCTTTCAGGTTATGCAACGTCACCAGTTCCGGGCCAATAATGTCGCGAATTTTCTCCGCCGCCATTTCGGTGTAGCAGGTGCTGGAACCATAGAACAGACCAATATTCATCGCGTAACTATCTCAATTCTTGCTATGACTTTGCGCGTAGTGTACCAGAAACCGATGGCAATCAGGCATAATGGCCAGATTGCAGAACCATAGGGGTTGATGTGGAAAAGGATCTCGCACTCATCGAACAGTTTCTCGACGCGCTGTGGCTGGAGAAAAACCTCGCTGAAAATACGCTTAGCGCCTATCGTCGGGATCTCACTCTGCTGGTCGAGTGGCTGGCGCACCGGGGGCTGACGCTTGAAAGCGCACAAAGCGATGACCTGCAAGGGTTACTGGCTGAGCGGATGGAAGGGGGGTACAAAGCCACCAGCTCCGCACGTCTGCTGAGCGCCATGCGCCGCCTGTTCCAGCACCTTTACCGCGAGAAAATCCGCGCGGATGATCCCAGCGCACTGCTGGCATCGCCTAAACTGCCTCAGCGGCTGCCAAAAGATCTCAGCGAAGCGCAAGTTGAGAGATTATTACAGTCGCCCGCAGTTGACCTTCCGCTGGAGTTACGCGATAAAGCCATGCTTGAACTATTGTATGCCACGGGCTTGCGCGTTTCTGAACTGGTGGGCCTGACGATGAGCGATATCAGCCTGCGTCAGGGCGTGGTGCGCGTTATCGGTAAAGGGAACAAAGAACGGCTGGTGCCGCTGGGTGAAGAGGCGGTCTACTGGCTGGAGACGTATCTGGAACACGGGCGTCCGTGGCTGCTGAACGGCGTCTCCATAGATGTATTATTCCCGAGCCAGCGCGCGCAGCAGATGACGCGACAAACGTTCTGGCATCGCATTAAACATTACGCCACACTGGCGGGTATTGACAGTGAGAAGCTGTCGCCGCACGTTTTGCGTCACGCCTTCGCGACGCATCTGTTAAACCACGGCGCGGATTTACGCGTGGTGCAGATGTTGCTTGGACACAGCGATCTTTCAACGACGCAAATATACACCCATGTCGCGACGGAACGCCTGCGGCAGCTACACCAACAGCACCACCCTCGCGCGTGAGTGCCGACGAATTGTTACAGGATCATATATGAAAAAGTCTTTAGCGCTGTTCACCCTGCTGGCAGCTTCGGTTTCCGGTTTTGCCCATGCGGATGATGCCGCCATTAAACAGTCTCTGACGAAACTCGGCGTCGCCAGCAGCGAGATCCAGCCAGCGCCGGTGGCTGGCATGAAAACGGTGCTGACCAACAGCGGCGTGCTGTACGTGACCGAAGACGGAAAGCACATCATTCAGGGGCCAATGTACGACGTGAGCGGTGCGCAGCCGGTGAACGTCACCAACCAGCTACTGATGAAAAACCTGAATGCGCTCGAAAAAGAGATGATTGTCTACAAAGCGGCGCAGGAAAAGCACGTCATTACCGTCTTCACCGACATCACCTGCGGCTACTGCCACAAGCTGCATGAAGAGATGAAAGACTACAACGCGCTGGGCATTACCGTGCGTTACCTGGCCTTCCCACGCGCTGGCGTGCAGAGTCAGCCTGAGCAGGATATGAAAGCGATCTGGTGTGCGAAAGACCGCAACAAGGCCTTTGATGACGCGATGAACGGTAAAGGCGTGAAGCCCGCCTCCTGCGATATCGACATCGCTAACCACTACGCGCTGGGCGTACAGTTTGGCGTGAGCGGTACGCCAGCCATTGTGCTGAGCAACGGCTATGTGGTGCCGGGCTACCAGGGGCCAAAAGAGATGAAAGCGTTCCTCGACGAACACCAGAAACAGACGGGTGGTAAATAATTCGCGTGAAAGCCCCGATAAAACTGCGCCGCCGCGATGCGGTTGAAACCGCGGATTTACCAGATACGCTTCCGCTGCTGTTAAAGCGGTTGTACGCCAGCCGTGGCGTGCGTACGGCAAGCGATCTTGAGCGCAGCGTTAAAGGCATGCTGCCTTGGCAAGCGCTGAGTGGCATCGAAAAAGCGACTGAAATGCTCTACGACGCGTTCCGTGACGGGACGCGGATTGTCGTGGTGGGCGATTTCGATGCCGACGGCGCAACCAGTACCGCGCTGAGCGTACTCAGCCTGCGTGCGCTGGGCTGCGATAACGTGGCTTACCTGGTGCCGAACCGGTTTGAAGACGGCTACGGCCTCAGCCCGGAAGTGGTCGATCAGGCCCATGCCCGTGGTGCACAGATGATCATGACCGTGGATAACGGGATCTCTTCTCATACGGGGGTCGATCATGCCCATGCGCTGGGGATCCCGGTACTGGTCACCGATCACCACCTGCCAGGAGAAACCCTGCCAGACGCTGAAGCCATCATTAACCCGAACCTGCGCGACTGCCATTTCCCGTCGAAATCGCTGGCCGGAGTAGGGGTGGCGTTTTATCTGATGCTGGCGTTACGCACGTTGCTGCGTGATAAGGGCTGGTTCGAATCGCGCGGGATTGCCGTGCCGAACCTCGCGGAGTATCTCGATCTGGTGGCGCTGGGAACCGTGGCGGACGTGGTGCCGCTCGATACCAATAACCGTATTCTCACCTGGCAGGGCTTGAGCCGCATTCGGGCGGGCAAATGCCGTCCGGGGATCAAGGCGCTGCTGGAAATTGCCAACCGCGATCCGCTGAAGCTCGCGGCAAGCGATTTAGGCTTTGCCCTCGGCCCGCGCCTGAACGCGGCGGGGCGGCTGGACGATATGTCGGTTGGCGTCGCGCTGCTCCTGTGCGACAACATCGGCGAAGCGCGCGTGCTGGCCAGTGAGCTGGACGCACTCAACCAGACCCGTAAAGAGATTGAGCAGGGGATGCAGGCCGAAGCGCTGACCCTGTGCGAAAAGCTGGAGCGCAGCGGCGATAACCTGCCGGGTGGGCTGGCGATGTATCACCCCGAATGGCACCAGGGCGTGGTGGGCATTCTGGCGTCGCGCATTAAAGAGCGTTTCCACCGCCCGGTGATCGCGTTCGCCCCCGCCGGGGACGGCACGCTGAAAGGCTCCGGTCGTTCCATTCAGGGGCTGCATATGCGCGATGCGCTGGAGCGTCTCGACACGCTTCATCCGAACCTGATGATTAAGTTCGGCGGCCACGCGATGGCGGCAGGCCTGTCGCTGGAAGAGGCGAAGTTCGAGGAGTTCCAGCGTCTGTTTGGCGAACTGGTCACCGAGTGGATCGATCCGTCTCTGTTGCAGGGTGAAGTGGTTTCTGACGGCGAGCTTTCTCCGGCTGAAATGACCATGGAGGTGGCGCAGATGCTGCGCGATGCCGGCCCGTGGGGGCAGATGTTCCCGGAGCCGCTTTTCGACGGACGTTTTCGTTTGCTGCAACAGCGCATCGTGGGCGAACGCCATCTCAAAGTGATGGTGGAACCGGTCGGCGGCGGGCCGCTGCTCGACGGCATCGCCTTTAACGTTGATACCTCCATCTGGCCGGACAACGGCGTGCGCGAGGTTGAGCTGGCCTATAAGCTGGATATTAACGAGTTCCGCGGTAACCGCACCCTTCAGATCATCATCGACAATATCTGGCCAATTTAGCGTCAGTAATCTCTATAAAAAAGGGCGTGGATTCGGTACAATCCCGCTCTTATCACCGCATTTTGACAAGCTCATAAAAGAAAACAGACCATGTTTGAAATTAATCCGGTAAAAAACCGCATTCAGGACCTCACGGAGCGCTCTGACGTTCTTAGGGGGTATCTTTGACTACGATGCCAAGAAAGAGCGTCTCGAAGAAGTAAACGCCGAGCTGGAACAGCCGGACGTCTGGAACGAACCTGAACGCGCGCAGGCGCTGGGTAAAGAACGTTCCTCCCTCGAAGCCATCGTAGATACGCTGGATCAAATGGCGCAGGGTCTGGAAGATGTTTCTGGGCTGCTGGAGCTGGCTGTCGAAGCCGACGACGAAGAAACCTTTAACGAAGCCGTGGCAGAGCTCGACGTGCTGGAAGAGAAGCTGGCGCAGCTGGAATTCCGTCGCATGTTCTCCGGCGAATACGACAGCGCTGACTGCTATCTCGATATTCAGGCAGGCTCTGGCGGTACCGAAGCGCAGGACTGGGCCAGCATGCTGATGCGCATGTACCTGCGCTGGGCTGAAGCGCGCGGTTTCAAAACCGAGATTATCGAAGAGTCCGAAGGTGAAGTGGCGGGTATCAAGTCCGTCACCATTAAGATTATTGGCGATTACGCCTACGGTTGGCTGCGTACTGAAACCGGCGTTCACCGCCTGGTGCGTAAGAGCCCGTTCGATTCCGGTGGCCGTCGCCACACCTCCTTCAGCTCCGCGTTTGTCTACCCGGAAGTGGATGAAGATATCGATATCGACATCAACCCGGCGGACCTGCGCATCGACGTTTACCGCGCATCCGGCGCGGGCGGTCAGCACGTTAACCGTACGGAATCTGCGGTGCGTATTACCCACATTCCAACCGGGCTGGTAACACAGTGCCAGAACGACCGTTCCCAGCATAAGAACAAAGACCAGGCCATGAAGCAGATGAAAGCGAAGCTTTATGAGCTGGAGATGCAGAAGAAAAATGCTGAGAAGCAGGCGATGGAAGACAACAAGTCCGACATCGGCTGGGGCAGCCAGATCCGTTCTTACGTCCTTGATGACTCCCGCATCAAAGACCTGCGTACCGGGGTTGAAACCCGTAACACGCAGGCGGTGCTGGACGGCAGCCTGGATCAATTTATCGAAGCAAGTTTGAAAGCAGGGTTATGAGGAACCAACATGTCTGAACAACAATCACAGGGCGCTGACGCGGTAGTCGATCTTAACAACGAACTGAAAACCCGCCGCGAGAAACTGGCAGCGCTGCGCGAGCAGGGCGTGCCGTTCCCGAACGATTTTCGTCGTGACCACACCTCAGACCAACTGCACGCAGACTTCGACGGTAAAGAGAACGAAGAGCTTGAAGCGCTGAACGTTGAAGTGTCCGTGGCGGGCCGCATGATGACCCGTCGTATCATGGGTAAAGCCTCCTTCGTGACCTTACAGGACGTTGGCGGCCGCATTCAGCTGTATGTCTCTCGTGACGACCTGCCGGAAGGCATCTACAACGAGCAGTTCAAGAAGTGGGACCTGGGCGACATCCTGGGCGCTAAAGGTAAACTGTTCAAAACCAAGACCGGTGAACTGTCTATCCACTGTACCGAACTGCGTCTGCTGACCAAAGCCCTGCGCCCGCTGCCGGACAAGTTCCACGGTTTGCAGGATCAGGAAGCGCGCTATCGTCAGCGCTACCTGGATCTCATCTCTAATGATGAATCCCGTAAGACCTTCAAAATTCGCTCCCAGATCATGGCCGGTATTCGCCAGTTCATGGTTAACCGCGACTTTATGGAAGTAGAAACCCCGATGATGCAGGTGATCCCAGGCGGTGCCTCTGCCCGTCCGTTCATCACCCATCACAACGCCCTGGACCTGGACATGTACCTGCGTATCGCGCCGGAACTGTACCTGAAGCGTCTGGTGGTCGGTGGTTTCGACCGCGTGTTCGAGATCAACCGTAACTTCCGTAACGAAGGTATTTCCGTACGTCATAACCCAGAGTTCACCATGATGGAACTCTATATGGCGTATGCGGATTACAAAGATCTGATCGAGCTGACCGAATCCCTGTTCCGTACCCTGGCGCAGGATATTCTGGGCACCACGCAGGTCCCTTACGGTGAAGAAGTGTTCGACTTCGGCAAGCCGTTCGAAAAACTGACCATGCGCGAAGCGATCAAGAAATACCGTCCGGAAACCAATATGGCGGATCTGGATAACTTCGACTCTGCGAAAGCGATCGCTGAAAGCATCGGTATTAAGGTTGAGAAGAGCTGGGGTCTGGGCCGTATCGTGACCGAGATCTTCGAAGAAGTGGCCGAAGCGCACCTGATTCAGCCGACCTTCATCACCGAATACCCGGCGGAAGTGTCTCCGCTGGCGCGTCGTAATGACGAGAACCCGGAAATCACTGACCGCTTCGAATTCTTCATCGGTGGCCGCGAAATCGGTAACGGCTTTAGCGAGCTGAACGATGCAGAAGATCAGGCGCAGCGTTTCCAGGATCAGGTTAACGCGAAAGCGGCAGGCGACGACGAAGCGATGTTCTTCGACGAAGACTACGTAACCGCGCTGGAACACGGCCTGCCGCCGACGGCTGGCCTGGGTATTGGTATCGACCGTATGGTGATGCTGTTTACCAACAGCCACACCATCCGCGACGTGATCCTGTTCCCGGCGATGCGTCCGGTGAAATAAGCCGTTAAGTCGTAAAAAAAGCCCCGTGCGTTCATCGCCGGGGCTTTTTTATTGCGCCGCAAAAGCGCTGAGTTTTTCGCGCGCAGTGTTCGCTTCCTGCACCATCCAGGGACTAAATGCCCACGGTGTGGCGTCTAGCGCGCGGAAGAGCGCGTCCAGCTCCACCCACTGATACTCCATCACTTCGTCGCTATTGATTGCGAGGGTATTCGTTACGCGTGCGGCATAGACCGGGCAGATTTCGTTTTCAACGATCCCTGAAGGGTCGGCTTCACGGTAGCGGAACTCCGGGGCAACGGGAGTGATGTCTATGATTTCGGCGCCGACTTCAAAGCGGCAGCGGCGGATAATCGCCTGCTCTGTCGCTTCGTCGGCCTGTGGATGTCCGCAAACGGAGTTGGTCCACACGCCGGGCCAGGCTTTTTTACTTAAGGCGCGCCGGGTAATCAGACATTCTCCGTTAGCGTTAAACAGCCATGAAGAGAAGGCCAGGTGAAGCGGGGTGTGTGACGTGTGCGCGGCGTACTTCTCCTGAGTGCCAATCACCTTTCCCTGGTCATTTACCAAAATAACGTGTTCTTGAATACTCATTGATGCTCCAGTGCCATAATGCTTAATGGTTCAGCACCATCAGCGGAATTATTATACTGCATTCTTATGCGAACGGTTTGGCCCACAGAGCGGAAAAGGGCATGACCCGCATCAGTTTGGGCTGCTATCATAGTGCGCCATTCACGCTGACCGAGGAGCTGTTTTGTTTGCAGGAAGCCTGACGAGAAACCCGATCATTGCCATTTTCTGCCTGACGCTGACGCTACTTGTAGCAGGATGCTCGGGGAGTAAATCTTCGGATATGGGCAGTTATTCCGGTGCCGTCTATACCGTTAAGCGCGGGGACACGCTCTACCGCATCTCACGTGCCACGGGGACCAGCGTGAAGGAGCTGGCGCGCCTGAATAATATCTCTCCACCGTATACCATTGAGATAGGGCAAAAGCTCAAGGTTAACGGCGGTTCCTCCTCAGGGAAAAAGTCCTCAACGCGTAAAACAGCCAAAGTGACGCCATCCTATCAGGTGCCTAAATCATCCTGGCCGCCGGTCGGTCAGCGCTGCTGGATCTGGCCTGCAAGCGGAAAAGTGGTTGCGCCGTACTCGCTCTCGGAAGGGGGCAATAAAGGAATTGATATCGCTGCCGCACGCGGCACGCCGGTTTACGCTTCAGGGGCCGGGAAGGTGGTCTATGTCGGTAACCAGCTTCGTGGATACGGTAACCTGATCATGATTAAGCATGGTGAGGACTACATTACGGCATATGCGCATAACGACACGATGTTGGTGAATAATGGCCAGAACGTGAAGGCGGGGCAGAAGATTGCGACCATGGGCAGTACCGGGACGGATACGGTGAAGCTGCATTTCCAGATTCGCTATAAGGCCACGGCCATCGATCCGCAGCGTTATCTTCCGGCGCAGGGCAGTAAACCGAAGTGCTAAGTGATTATTTAATCGCCACTTAGTGGGGTAAAGGCTTGTATGAAGAGGCGTAAGGTCTATAATGCCTTACGCACCTCAAAGCGGGCGTAGTTCAATGGTAGAACGAGAGCTTCCCAAGCTCTATACGAGGGTTCGATTCCCTTCGCCCGCTCCAGAACTCTCCCCTTGTGGAACCGTTCGAAAAACTCCGGTTCTTTCAGCATGTTACGCAGTAGTGCTTACTAACATGCTTAGGCGTTCTACCATAGTTCACTACTTTGACACTTGTCACGAATGGTTACTCGGTGAAATGAGAGTGTAGCCAATCGTCGGCGGTGGTTTCAAGTTCTTACCGCGATAGCCCAACAATGAACGCAAAGCCTACACCAGGCAGCGACGGATCGCACTTCTCATAACCTTACAGTGAAGCGCATTTTTTGCCGATGCTCCCACATGCCACACGTCGCGATGACGTTGCAGGGAATAAACAGGTTTATGGTGGTGTTCGTACCTACAAACGATATGTAGGCTCTGCCAGCGGTTCGGCCTCGCTCCTTCGGGTACATGGTCATCCTGATAAACTTCACTGTCTGACATATCCCTGATGTTGTCGCCTAACGGCTCCGCGTGTTGTCTTACCACCAACGGGCATTAGGCTTCTATTGTCCAAAATCTGTTAGTTGCACAATTTTTGCACCCTGTATAACCTGAGATTAATCTTAATCACTCAAGGGTGGGTATGTCAGATAAGGAATCAATACGAAGGGAGTTAACTCTTTTGTTGGAGATACTCGCCTTGACTGGAGAGCAACGAGATTTTGTTGAATCAATGTACCAAGACAATGCAAACAGTAGGGGGATGGTAATGACCAACAAGCAGTTACGTATCCGCTATGGATTTCATGGAAAACACATGGAAAAAAATGTTGCCTGGGATGGCAATGATCAGGTGAATAGTGTTTTGGCTGTTCTTATTGAGGAGTTGTCTCTCCCGATAGGTGAGAAACCAGTGAATCTGATTGAACACGGTGTAGATGATGTATTTTTCTACGATGAAGAGAGTCAGAAATGGCTCGAAATCCCTCCTAAATGGCTAATCAAGGCATAAGGTCAGGGGGCAACTCGCCCCCCGCTTCTTCACTTCAACGCGCGTATGTAATCAAGCAAGGCTTTCAGTTGGCTACCTTTCATCGCCGGAACACGAATACGTATATCAGCCTTTCCTGTACTGGCGTACCTGCTTTCCCCTTGCAGTAATCGAAGGCTCATTGTTATGATCTGATGGTCTGACATTACTAACTCTCCGTGGTGGTTTGTTGTTTGTCGGATCGCTGTGTGGGATGTTCTCAGCATCCTGCACAGCACTATTAACAGCATTGCGTAAATTTCTCGGTAACAGATGACGCTGTATCGTCGTCCCTGCAAACTTCACTACCTGCGTATAAACGCACACCGTAGCACCACACCAGATAAAGCTGGTGATTAGCTCTTCTTCCTTTTTCAATACTCATCTCCGAGAATTGCACCTAAGAAAAATTCTGTTTGCTCTTCGCTGCCTTTGACGCTGTAACACTCGATAGCCTTTCTCATTTCGCTTTCGTCCGTGTTACCAGCCAGCCATTCTATCAGGCTTTCTAAATACTCCTCCGCTCTGTTCACGTCGTGATCTTCTGGTAACACCTTGATTGCATCTGCCATGAAACAGGCTTCTACGTGGTCGTAATGAAACAGCAGGGCAAGAATACTTTCTTGTTGCCATTGTTCAGGCGTTTTCAATCCGTAACTGTTAGTCATTTGATACTCACCCATTTACGATCCTCGTTCGGTGTTGCTTGTTGAATTGCATCTTTCAACACCTGTTCAAAGTTCACGCCGTGCTCCTGGCTTCTCTGCCACATGTCCAAAAATGCTACGGCGAATTTCAATTCTTCTTCGCTCTTAATAGGGCTGAAAGCGGTTGTGTGTTCGTTCATCTCTATAATCTCCATACTCATTACTCCTCTTCAAAGGTCATTGTGTAGCGGCATTGCTGCGACGGTCTGATCGTCACTGTCTCTGTATAATTGGCGTTGCTATAAACGCAAATCCGCGCGTTGTCTGTTTCCTGTTCGTCACTAAGAACAAGGGTTATTTGTCCGGCATTTGCCAGGGCTGGCAGTAGTGCCAGCGTCAGCACAAGATATTTAGATTTCAAGGCTAAACTCCTCTGTCAATTCGTCGCCTACTTCGAGCGTGTAACCAATATAAAAGAGCGTTGACCGTGGATCAGCATGACCCAGGAGAAGGGCGATCTGTTCAACCGGCACACCTGCACTGAATAAAATTCGCCCTTTTGATTTTCGCGGGGTATGACACCCTACGTTAGAGAATCCCACTCTACGCCCGATCTTGCTGAACTCAGTGAACACAGTGTTACGAGTTACGGCGTTGCCTCTGCTACGGAGATCGCCTTTGCTAAAGATGAAATCCGTCTTCACAGGCATAGTGGATTGTTCCTCTCTCCGCATCTCTACGATTTTCCGCATGGTGTCAGTAATCTTGATACGGAGCGGTTTCACCTTCTTATTAGGATCTGCCTTTCGTTTAGATTTCTGCTGTTTCACCTCGATATGCGTTTTCCCTGCACTGAATTGTGACCAGGTGAGGGTTAACAGGTCAGAGATACGTAATGCGCTCTCATACTGCATCACCCATGCACAGTAGAACAGGTTTGTTCTGGTATTGCGTCGTAGCTCTGCCGCCACTGCTTTCACGTCCTCCGCGCTTTTAAGCGCAACTGCGATACCTTCCATTCTTTATCCCTCCTCTTGTTCGTTTCGTTGAAATCATAATTGATCAGAAATTGATCATTTTCAATATGTTGCACGATACATTTGGTTATGAAGAGCACGAAATGATCAAAAGGTATGCGCGGTTGCTTGAGTTGCTTAACGGCGTGATCAAGGCCGCCCCAATTCTGCTGTCCGTCAGCACCGAATATCTGTAACTGATTGAAAAATAACAATAAATGTAATTTCATAAATGATTCATGAAACGGTGGTTATGT
>NZ_JADDTS010000024.1:0-2176 GCF_015159675.1 Enterobacter cloacae complex sp. S2 | reverse complement strand
AAATTTATTTTCGATGACGGGGAGTTACCCCTGTTTGCACGGCGAAGTGATGGAAAAGTGTACTGATTGAATAAAATCAAATAGTTACAAAATACACTTTACGAAAGTGTATCGAAGCTGGGCGATATCGCACGATAGATGATAATAATTCTCACCTGAGTTGATTGCACCAAGAAATGATTAGAATGCTAATGAATTGGAAGGTTTCGGCATGGAATAATCGCGATTAAAATAAATTTGATAGAACACAAAAAGTCTTTAAGCATATTGCACCTATCATGAAAGTGTACATTGTGGACAATGATCGCTGTGAGCCGCACGGCGCAAGGCTTTCGTATAAGTGATGAAAGATACTTCGAAAGTGAGAAAGGCGCTCAGAGAACGTTACAGGCGGGTTATTTAGAATAGATTAAGCATCGCTTTACCTGGGGTTTAGCGGGTATTTAGAATGTAATTAGCGTGGGATTTTTCCGGCGCTATGGAGGCGAGTATTCGCTATTAACACGTAATCAGGATTGATGGAGGGTTAATTCTCCATAAAGTGGACTGTACAATTTGGTATGCGCTGATCACGCGCATGGGAGATAGCTATACAGGAAAGTAACCTCTACTGAAAGTTATTGTTGAGAAGAGGTTTTCCTGTAGAGAAACTTGTCATGTTCGCTTCACTCACTGACACAAACCAACTACTAACTACCCTTAATTAAATTAAGGTTATTAATTATCTCTCTTATGTTCTCGTATTCCTCGAACATACATCATTGTGCAGGATGATCATGAGCAGATACTTTTTCATGCGACATTCACCCGCTGATCGCTGGTTCATTGTGAGCCTACGATCTCAACACATCAAAATTATGTAAAAGGGCTTATCATTAAAATGATGTGTTAACAGGTTAATTGTGCAATGTAGCGTAGCTACAAGATCGGCTCACTTGCATGAAGAGCCGGAAATGATACCCTTCCTTGAGAAGCCGTCTTATCCTATTATGAAAAAATTGTTGACGACAAATTTATTTTGTGGCAGGGGTTGACAAACGTTATTAAAATAGTGTATTATGGTAAGTATGAAGGGGAGAAAACCTTCTGAACTTTTCAGCCCTGGGCGGGGTAACTGCCTGGGGCTTTTTGCATCCAAAATCCGAAGGAGGTAGTTATTGAAGTATTTCAGTAGTGACCAGGTGTTTTATGAACTGGTGAGTGGTAAAGCCACAAGAGATTTAATCTACGCATCTATGTACGTAGCCAGAAAACGAAAGTATTTCGAACGTGAACAGATGTTTAAAGAAGCATTATCCCGTTTTGATGAATTTAAGAAGGATTCCAAAGAATGAAGATTAACTTCACCCCTGAAACTTACGAGGCTCTGATCAATCGGGCTAATCGTGAAAATAAAGCCGCCGCCGCACTGGTGAGCGAATTAATAACAACAGTCCTTAACAAAGAGGAAACCAATGAACCAAAGAAGAAAAGTAGTAAAATTCGTTGATGCAATTTGCGGATCTGGAAAATCCACCACGTTACAGCACTACATCAAATCAAGTTTATTAACAAACTCCGAAGCAATTCCCCCTCGTTATCTTCTCGTGATGCCAACACATGAATTATGTGGACAGGTGAGGGAAGAACTAAAAGACAGACGGGTGAAGAGTTTCCATGTGGACACCGAAACAGAAGCGGTAAGACACCTAATTTCCACCTTGGAATACGATTTCCAGCATTCGGTTATTATCTGTACACATCAATGTTTCATTCATTACTGCTATCGTGCAGCGCTTGAAACGGAACTTCAAAACCTTCTCCGTAATTTCAGTATCTTTGTTGATGAAATCCCTGATGCAATGTTTGGCGCTTACATCAAAGTGCAGCATACCAAACGGACGGAACAAAATTTCCCATTCCTGGATTGGCTGGAAGAGCGGGACGGATTGTTATTCCTGAGTGAGGATAAGCGTGAAGATTTCTACGACTATTGGCACGAAACAGAGGCGAATGGTGCTGAGTTAAAGCGCCTGCTCTGGGCGATTATGCAGGGTGCTGGACTTCTCTACGAAGAGAATAAACACCTGTTTGCCTTCACTGCTTCACCAATTATCAGATCTGTAGAATGGGCTGAACAACTTACACTCTTAGGTGCTGGCTCTTCTCGAAGTTTGTTTGTCTGGGCTGCTGAACA